>NZ_QGDU01000008.1 GCF_003149045.1 Fibrobacter sp. UWR4
CGTTGCTCGCCCCCTCGTGTACCGGAGTACACCACGGCGGCTCGCGCCTTGTCCCGCTCGTCCCTGGGAAAAATACGGTACGTCGGGCGTAATCGCGGCGCACGCCTCGCCCTGCTTGGCGCTCGGCGGAAACTTTCGGGTTGATGCCTTGTACGGCTGCGGCACCCGCGCCTCGCATCCCTCGGCCATCCGGCGGATATGTGCGTCGCGCCTTGTCCTGCTCGGTCCCGACGTGGACAGGTGTCGGGAGTATGTCATGCGTACGGCGGGATGGTTATCTTATTGGTGTTATAAATATGAAAGTAAAATTCCCTTTTTTCGTGGCGATTTCTGCTACTTTGCTTGTTGGTTGTGGAAGTGATGCCAAATCTACTGCTCCGGAACCTGTTTCAAGTTCGGAATCCAGTTCTTCGTTGGAATCTAGTTCCTCTGTATCATCGTCCTCGGAAGATTCAAGTTCTTCACTTGAGTCATCATCTTCTTTGTGGGTAGATAGGCACCTTGCCTGGGATTATCTTAATCCGGATATTGAATACAAGGAATTTACTGATGCTCGTGATGGCCATGTCTACAAGTATTTTGAATACGGCAATAATCTTCGGATTATGGCTGAGAACTTGAATTATTCGGATTCTGTGGCAAATTCCTTCCTTAGGGGGAATTCCTGGTGCATTGGCAATAGTCTTGATTCCTGCTCAAAGTATGGCCGTTATTATACATGGGCTATTGCAATGAACTTGAATCCGTACATTTACAATGAAGAAGTCTCTATGAAGCCGGAGGATAGCTTTAATTTGAACTACCAGGGGCTTTGTCCTGAAGGTTGGTTCTTATTTGCAGATGAAAATATTTTGGATTATACCCTAAGGAATGTTCGTGGAGAAGATTACTGCGCTTTACGGGGGTGGAATGCTTCTGTTTGTGCCGACAAGATTGGTTTTTCGGCTTTGCCTGGTGGTATTTATGAAGATGGGGAATTCAAGCATGTTGGAGAGGCCTTCTATCTCTGGACTGTGCTAAATCAAAAAATGGCTGATACGGGGGTTATGTGGATTCTTAGATTTAGCGAGACTGAAGATGGCGTGCGTACTCATTTTGGGAGGTACTCGATGAAAAAGTCTTCCGGAGCACCTATTCGTTGCTATCAAAAAATTGAAAAAAAATCATTGGATGTCATTGATTGATAGGGCTATGTTCCTTTTAACATAACTATAAAAAAAGGCGACAGCTTTATGCTGTCGCCTTTTGCGTTTAGCTTGCGGCCTTGCGGCTGGCCTGCTTCAGTTCCTTCGAGGCATGGCCGATCCAGCGGACGTTTGCGGGACCGCTGCCACCTTCTTCGATATCCGCCATCTGATCGTTGATATCTGCCAGGCATTCGGGATTCCTCATCAGGGGATTTTCATCTTGGATTTTTTGTTCCATATTGCATTTTCT
This sequence comes from Fibrobacter sp. UWR4, assembly GCF_003149045.1. Classification (NCBI taxonomy): domain Bacteria; kingdom Pseudomonadati; phylum Fibrobacterota; class Fibrobacteria; order Fibrobacterales; family Fibrobacteraceae; genus Fibrobacter; species Fibrobacter sp. UWR4. Next base: position 1,438 of record NZ_QGDU01000008.1, read on the forward strand.
CCTTGAGGCATTCATTTGCCTTATTATATATATCGTTTCTAATTGAGAAAATGTAAAGTCTAAAAACAAAAAAATCCGTCGGACGGGCCGGCGGATTTTTCCTTTTGAATTTTTTGGAAACTTAGATCTTCCATAGTGCAGGAATGGTGCTTGCGGAATCGTAGATGTCTTCGGCTTCGCGCATGGGGGCGGACTTGCTCTTGAGGGGGAGCATGCGGCGTGCATCTGCGTTGGCGTCGGCGTTGAATTCAACTGCTTTCTTGAACCAGCGAAGCGCGATGTTGTACATCTTGGCGCGTTCCAGAATTTTACCGATGGCGATGTAGGCGCTGCCGAATGCAGCACTGTCGTCGCTGGAGAACTTGTGGTAGGCCTCCAGTTCTGCTTCCCAGAAGTCCACTTCCTCGTAGCAGGGCGGAACCACGGATTCTGCGAAGGTGATGGCGTCCATGTTGCCTGCCTTTGCGTTTGCTGCAATGGCGAGGATTGCTTCTGCCAGTTCCTTACGGCCGGTCTTCTTTGCGATTTCTGCCCAGGGAGCCATAAAGCGGGTGACGCCGTGGAAAGACTGCATGCGGGCGAGTGCTGCATCAGCTTCTGCGAGGCCTGCGTCCTTTGCTTTCTTGTACCAGGTAGCTGCCTTGGCGTGGTTACCGGCTTCTTCGCACTTCTTGCCGAAATCGTTGGCCATGTTGCCGGATTCTGCGGCTGAAATGGCGGAGAGTTCCTCGGCGCTGCTACCGTCTTCATCCAGTTCGCTGGCGGAGAGGTACATTTCGTAAGCGACGTCCAGAAGGTTTGCACGTACGAAGTAGGTGGCAAGAGCCAGGGCGAGCTTGCGGGTGTAGGGCGGATTCTGGAGGACGTATTCCTGCCAGTCGGTTGCTTCGCCTGCGGGAATTTCTGCTGCGGATTCAGCACCTGCGGCAATTGCTGCTGCATGACCCTTGGCCTGGTTGATCTTTTCCAGAGCCTTGCGGCCTTCGGCGGAACTGGTATCCTCGACAGAGGAACCTGCGATCAGATCCAGCAGGGCCTGGGCAATCTTGAAGTGTCCCTGGTTCTTGGCCATGACAAGGCGGCTATAGTAGCTGGGTATTACGGATGCATCAAGATTCATTTTGCCCTCGGCACAAAAAATTTCAAGTGGTTAAAACCTAATAGTTCATAAATAGAATTTTTTATAAAGATGGTCTTTAGCTTTTGACACTTGAACGTCAAAATACGATAGTATATTTGTAGGCTGAAAAAATAGACCAGCCTGGAGATAGAAAATGAAACTTATTCATACTGCAGATCTGCATATTGGAAAGCGCGTATGCGAGCATTCCATGCTGGAGGACCAGAAGCGTATTCTGGATCAGATCATTAGGATTGTGGATGAGGAAAAGCCGGATGGCGTCCTTATGGCAGGGGATGTTTACGACAAGTCCGTGCCTAGCGCCGATGCGGTGGAAGTCCTGGATGAGTTCCTGGTAAAGCTTTCCCAGCGCAACACGAAGGTCTTTGTCCTGAGTGGCAATCACGATTCCGCCGAACGTATCGCCTTTGGCGGTCGCCTGATGGAAAATCGTGGCGTCCATATGTGTCCGGTTTATAATGGCAGTTTCGCTCCTGTGACCTTGAAGGACGATGCTGGCGAAGTGGACGTTTGGATGCTTCCCTTTGTGCGCCCGGCGACGGTGCGATCCTGCCTTGGTGCGGGAGAGCAGGCTGACGCTGAGCGTGAGCAGGTGACGGATTATACGAGTGCCATCCAGAAGGCGGTAAGCAAGATGGAACGCACACCGGGGCGTCGCAATGTTCTGGTGGCCCATCAGTTTGTGACTGGAGCCCAGGTGGATGAGGATGGTTCCGAGGAATTCGTGGGCGGCCTGGACAATGTGGAAGCCTACGCCTTTGACGGCTTCGACTATGTGGCACTGGGTCATATTCATCGTCCCCAGAATGTGGCGAAGAATGATGCGGGCGTTGGTCGCGTACGTTATAGCGGAACTCCTCTCAAGTATTCCCTTTCCGAAGCGAATCATGAAAAGTCCGTGACGGTGGTGGAATTGGGTGCGGTGAATGCCGATGGCGCTGCCGATCTTAAGATTCGTGAAGTTCCCCTAAAGCCCATGCGTGACGTGCGCAAGATCGAGGGCACTTTTGCGGAACTTGTTTCCCTGGATTTCCGTAATGCCCAGGAACGTGAAGGCAAGAGTCTGGAAGACTATGTCTACGTGTCCCTTACGGACGAAAACGACATTAACGATGCGGCCGCAAAGCTTCGCGGTTATTACCCGAACTTGATGCAGCTTAGGTACAATAATTCCCGTACCCAGAGCGCGGCCAACCTGGATTTCGAGAATGTGGACCAGAAAACTCCTACGGAAATCTTCCACGATTTCTTTAAGGAAATGAACAATCGTGAAATGGAACCTGAAGAAAGAGATTTCGTTAAGGATTTGATTGATTCCATTTGGGAGGGGAACAACTAATGAGACCGTTGAAGCTTGTAGTGACTGGTTTCGGCCCTTATGCCGAACGTACCGAAATTGACTTTGAAAAGTTGGGAACCCACGGTCTTTATTTGATCAGTGGCGACACTGGTGCCGGCAAGACCACCATCTTTGATGCCATTACCTATGCCTTGTTTGGAAAGGCAAGCGGAGATAATCGCGATGATGCGAAGCTTTTCCGCTGCACCAACGCCACTCCCGATGTTCCCACTGAAGTGGAATTGACTTTTGCCTACGATGGCAAGGAATACCGTATTTGCCGCAATCCTGAATATGAACGTGCGGCGAAGCGTGGTAGCGGTACTACCAAGGAACATGCTGCAGTTACGTTTTTCTACCCTGATGAAACAGGCAAGGTTTCTGCAACTAGCCGCAGTGTTTCCAAGGAAAAGGACGTTACGGATGCGGTAAAATCTGTGATGGGCGGGCTGGATAAGGATCAGTTCTCACAGATTGCCATGATTGCCCAGGGCGATTTCATGAAGATCCTTCTGGAAGATACGAAGAATCGCCGTGAAACATTCCGCAAGATTTTCAAGACCGAAAATTTCGAGAAACTTCAGAAGAGACTGAGCGATGAATACGGAAGGTTCAAGAAGAACTGCGAAGCGTTGATGCAGACTGCATGTACTCATGCACAGGGAATGCAGTGTGCAGAAGGGTCCGCCTATATTGCCGATGTGGAAACCAAGCTGGCTATGGCCCGTAACCTCCAGATTGCAGACTGGGGTGAAATTTGCGACCTTCTGAAAAATCTTATTGCTGAAGATGAAACTGTGGTAAAGTCTTCTGAGACGGAACTTGAAAATCTCAAGAGCCAGATTTCCGAACAGGACAAGGAACTGGGTAAGGCAAGCGCTGCCGTAAAGAACCGCAAGGACTTGAAGACTGCCCAGGAAAATCTTCCCCAGAAGAAGATTGAACTGCAGGAAAAGCTTGAAGCAAAGGCTGCCCAGGAAAAGAAACAGCCCGAACGTGACGATCTGCAGAAGCGGATTACTACCATTAACAATTCGCTGCCGCAGTATGATGGCGTCGAGCAGAAACGTGGCGACTTGAAGCAGAAGGAATCTGCCCTGAAGAATGCCTTGGAAAAGTTCAAGACGGAAGGCACTGCCGTAAAGACGCTAGATGACGAAATCCAAAAATTGAAGGCTGAACTTGCGACTCTTACGGATGCAGGTGCAAACCAGGCGAAGCTGGCTGCAGACATCAAGGATCTGGAAAAACGTCAGGTCGATATCCAGAATGTGGGCAAGCAGCAGAAGACTTATAACGATGAACTGTCCAAGTTGAAAGCCGCCCAGGAAGAATACCTGAAGGCGGAAGAAGGTTACAAGAATCTTCGTGATGAATACGAGGGAAAACATCGCGCCTTCCTGAATGAACAGGCTGGTATTCTTGCGGACGCTCTGACGGAAGGCTGTGAATGCCCGGTTTGCGGTTCCACGCACCATCCCCATAAGGCTTGCAAGTCTGTGGAGGCTCCCACTCAGGCCCAGCTGGAAACCATGAAGACTCAGGTATCCGCTGCAGAAACGAATCGCAACGACAAGAATGGAATTGCGGTCCAGTTGAAGGGCAAGTGCGAAAGCTTGAAGGTCGCTCTCCAGGAAGAACTGAACAAGCTCTTTGGGGAATGCGCCATCGAGGATGCCAAGGCACGCGGGAATGAAGAATTCCAGAAGAATCGCGATACCCTGAAGGTACTGAAGGAAAATCTTGATGCAGAAACCCAGAAGGTGAATCGCAAGCAGGAACTGGAAGATCTGGAAAAGGGTATTCCTGCCAAGGAAAAGTCCCTGGAAGAGAAGCGTACCGCAAACGAGGATCTGAACCGCAAGAATGCGGTGGCCGCTCAGGAAATCGAATCCCTGAAGAATACCATTGCTGAAATGCTGAAGGATCTTGCCTTCGAAAGTAAGGCGGCTGCCTCCGGGGAAATCCAGAAATTGCAGAAAGCCCTGGATGCTTCCAACAAGGCCCTGAAGGATGCTACGGATGCCTACAATGCTTGTGACGGCGAAATCAAGGCCTTGAATGGTCAGATCGATGCTCTTCTCAAGTCTCTGGAAGGTGTTCCCGAATATGACTTGACTGCTCTGGAAACCGCCGGCAATGCACTGAAGGATTTGCAGAACAAGAAGACGGAGGTCTGGAAGATTGCATCTGGACGTGTTACCGCGAACAAGAAGACTCTGGAAAATATCCAGACGGTTTCCGCCCAGCTGGGAAACGACTGCAAGAAGTTGCAGTGGCTCAAGACCCTGTCGGATACGGCAAACGGAACTCTCGGAGGCTGCGAAAAGCTGATGCTGGAAACCTACGTGCAGACTTCCTACTTTGACCGCATTATCCGTCACGCCAACAGGCGCTTTAGCCTGCTGTCTAACGGCCAGTATGAACTGGTCCGCCGTGAGGAGGCGTCCAATAACAGGACCCAGACGGGTTTGGACTTGAATGTCATCGACCACGCCAGCGGAAAGCAGCGTGAGGTGAAAACCTTGAGCGGTGGCGAAAGTTTCCTGGCGTCTCTGTCACTTGCATTGGGCCTTGCCGACGAAGTGCAGAGTTCCGCAGGGGGCATCCAGCTGGATACCATGTTCGTGGACGAAGGCTTCGGTTCCCTGGATGATGAAAGCCTGAAGTCTGCAATCAACGTGCTGCAGAATCTTGCAGGGGATCACCGTCTGGTGGGCATCATCAGCCATGTGAACGAACTTGAAAATAAGATTGACAAGATTGTTCGCGTGAAGAAGGATGAACGCAAGGTGAGCCGCGTGACTATCGAGGTTTAGGGATGGAGTAGTCCTTTGACACAGTTGATGAAGGATTGGGAATTGTCGTCGATATATGCGTATATCAGCACATCGTCATCATCATCTGCTGTGTCTCCGTCTCCATCCTTGTCGTCACCGCCATCGTCCATGTAAGTACCTTCCAGATAATTCCAGTATTCTTCCTTGCATAGGTCCTTTGTAATGGGCTTGCTCAAATTCTGATAGTGGCAGGTTTCCCCATTGCTAATGACATAGGCGGAATAGAGGGAATGACCATTGTTTTGGTCGTCCACCTGGACATGGTCTACGTTCACGAAAAAATCCTGCCCGGTGTACGTGAATATGAGGGAGTTGTCAATGACATCCCTGACAGAAATCTGTAGCTCGCTTTCGTACTTGGAATTGTAGGATTTTGCATCTTTCGCAAAGTGCCATGTGCCGATATAGCATTCCTCTCTTCCGCTAAGACAGCGGTACAAATCGTATAGAAAATAGGATGTACGTATGTTGATCGGGGTCTCTACCGGGGGATTCCCGTTTTCCGTTTGCCCAGATTCTTTTGGGCTTTCGAAAATAAGACTATCCCGCGTAATGATGCATCTTGAAAGAGTGTCCGTGCTGTCACCATACCAAACTCCGAAAACGGAAGTGTTTGTGGAATTCCAAAGTTCTGTGTAATTATCATCGCTAGTTACAAGTTCTAGGGTGCCGTCGTAGGAGATATAGTAGCTCACGCGAGCCTCAAAGGGATAGTTTTCCTTGCTCCATGCCAGTTTTCCATTCCTGTAAATGCACTGGTCGACCTTGAGGACTGAATTTATATAGATCTTCTCCTCTTCCTCATTTATGGAAATTGCGTATGCGGACCGGTTGAGATTTTCCTGGTTGTCGCTTGCGCTATTTGTCGAGCCATGATCGCAGGCGGTAAATATTCCCAGACAGGACGTTGCGATGCAAGCGCCTGTGATAAAAAGGATCTTTCTAAATAATTCGTTCAAGTACATTCTGACTCACTCCCAAAAAAGATGTAATCCTCAAAATTTAGTTTGTATAAAGTAAAAGGCAAGGTATTTTCTACCTCGCCTTTCATTTTGCAAACTATAGTTGCTTTTTGTAAAGGAATGTTTTAGTAGGTAACTATTACTTCCCAATCCATGGTGTAGTAGGCAGAACCGTCGTCGGTCTGTTTTATGGTCTTGTCGATTTTCTGTCCTACATCATTAATGGCGTAGCATTTTTTCGAGGTGTATTCCTCGTCGTCAAAGAATGCGTCTTCGTCGACAAACTTGGGGCATACCTGAATGATATTGATGCCCTTGGGCAATAGTACGGAAACTTCCTTGCTGCCAAACCAGTAGCCCACATCGTTACCGAGATTGATCGTTGTTGTCTTGACAGGATCCATTTCATCGATCCCATCTTTGCTGGACTTTATGGTAAAGGAAATTCGGGGTTCACCATCTTCCTTGTTTTTTTCGTCCATCGCTTTTAGCTGCTCGTATTTGAGCAGGTTGATGGTCAGGGTAGTCTGCGCTGTAGTGTAAACGGAAACTTCCTGCTTTGCAGGTTCCTTGATTTCTTCCTTTGGATTTTCGCCGGAATCAGAACTTGTAATTGCATCCGCGTAACCTCCTGAATTGCTGGATTTAGGAGTGGAGGCATCCTTTTCTGCAATCCATTCTCCACCGATGCACACATAGTTGTCATCCTTATCCTGGACGTATTTTGTTTCGCCTCTGTTGCTACTGTTACAAGCGCCCAGTTCGTAAATGCTGGAAACAGAAGAATCGTTTGGTGCAGATGATGACGAATCGTCAGAACATGCTGCGAAAAATGCGGTGACGGTTGCTGCAAGTAATATTTTCTTCATAAAAGCTCCTTTACTTTGTTGTGAATGCAACCTTTTCGAACTTAAGAAGAACTTGACGACTTTTTATGAAGAATGAATTTCGTTCAAATAAAAAAGGCGTGGTGTCGTTCTTCGCTTACTTACAGACTGAGGCTCGGCAAAGCCATTACGCATAAATAAACGACAACAACCCACGCCCCAATGGGACGTGAGCGTTTGCCTGCTATCTTCTGCGTTTGTGAATTTTGCCGATTCCAGTCTAGAAGATAAGAGCAAAGCTCAAAAAATCCGGTCGCGGTTTCCCGCTATGTATTGCAAATATATGTAAACAATTTATTTGTGTCAATAGCGCTTTTGCTAAAGTTGCCGTCTAAGCATCGAAAGTGTGCGCTTTTCTTGCCGATTCCAGTCTGCAATTTCGATGCGAAGACGGCGTTTGGGGCGTGGGGATGTTAGTATTCCGTAGCGAAAATTTTCATGTTATCGAAGTCGTGTGTTGGGTTGTCGATGATCTCCTGGATTCCGAAAGCGTTTTCGCCAGTTCGCAGATTGAACTTAGCGATGTCTTCCGCAAGCTTTGTTCCTGGGTAAACTTGCAACGGGAATTTCCCGATTTTGGAAATGCCATAACTGTTGATCAATTCTACATCGCGCCTGAAGGAGTCGTATGTCTGGAACGGGAGTCCGTAAATCATGGTAATTTCCGTTGCGATTCCTAAATCCCTGCACTTATCCAGTTTTTCAAGCAACAGCGATTCTGTTTTTTCGCTACCTCTTCGGATTGCTTTCAGAACGTCCGGCTGAAGACTTTGTACTCCGATTTCAAAAATAAGTTTAGGATTTTGCGCAGCCTCTTCAAGAAAGGAATCCGTTAGGAGTTCCGGTCGAATTTGGAGCGAAACCATTCCGTCGAAATTTATTTTACGAATAAGTTTCAAGTAATTAGCCCCGTGGCCTGCATAATCATTGAACAAAGGGTCAAGAATGTTAAGCTTCTTGATGTCGCTACTCTTGAAGAGTTCTAGCTCTTTGACCTGTCTTTCGTAGCAACCGACATGATGCACCTTCCTGCTGAGAGTGTCGCGGTGCTTGCAAAAACTGCAACGGAACGGACAACCCCTGCGAGTTTCCGCACGCACGGTGTTGATGGTTCCGCCAAGCATGATGTCTCCGGTGAGGTAAGGCGATTCCAAGTCCTCGAATTTCGGCAAGTCCAGAACGAGGGCACTTTTGGAATGGATATGGTTCTGTAGATTGGCGAAGACTTTTTCTCCGTATGAAAGTATGAATAAGTTTGCCTCCGGAAATCGTTTGCGCAATTCGCCCTCTGTTCCGAAAATGGCGGCCCCGCCCATGACGATGAAGGGTGTTTTTCCCGTATTTGCAAGGCGACTGCTCGCAATTTTTACGGCTTTTTCAAACCAGCCGAAAACGCTGAACGCCACTACATTGTACTTGCTTATGCGTACTTGGGTTACAATTTCGTCGGCGACAAGCTCCCAGTCAATGGAATACTTTCCCGATTGCGGGTCGTAAAAACGGTTCAGGTCGCAAGTGAAAACGTCTACGACGCTGCCGGTATTTTGCGGGCTTTTCTTGAATGCACTGACTAGGCAACTTACTCCGTAGGGAACCTCGGGCTCGTTTTCGCGGCAGAAATTGCTGCAGACGATAAGCATGCGGATGTGGTTTAGGTTTGCTATCATAAGGGCCTCCTATTTAACGCAGATGGTCCCGTTTTCGATAAGGAACGCGCGCAGATATTTGCAGTAGTCTCGTTTAAAGTTGGAAAACGCACGCTTGTCGCTAGGGGTGCCGGGCACGATAAGGAACTTTTTTGCTCCTTTGGACCTGTGCTGGAGAATGACGTGCTTGCCTTTGCGTGCAATTTCCCATAGCCGAGTGCTGAGAAGGCTGTTGCAGAGAGTGTTGATGTTCTTGTCGGTTGACAGGTTTACCATGTTGGTCTCCTTTTGCTGATGTTTTGCGGAAAGCGACAATCTCGCTTACGTTTACAGATTTAGATTTGCCTAAAGGGACAAAAGGGGACAAAAAATCCCTTGAGAAAAACTCAAGGGATTGGAAAGTACTTATCTTGGATTAGGTTAGTATTTGATTTGCTTTCTTATTTCTATGGAAATTTTTTTTATATCAAAGTCTGTTCTCGAATCGTCTACCAAATGCAGTAGGGGTGCAGGCTTTATGAGGTTTTGCCCTTGAAGGTAATCGCGGAGCTTTGACAGTTCCTGGTATGGCTTTGCCTTTGTGTTTTCGTCAAGGCGGGTGCGGTACTTCTTGAATTTTTCGATCCAGCGTTTTTCGTCCATCGATTCGTCGGCGGTGATTTCTGTAATCACCGAGGCGCGGTATTCGCGGACGGCACTTTCGAAGGACTTGCCTTGTTTGGCAAGGAGCGAATCCAGTTCTTGGAGAAGCGTGTTGTTTATGACTTTATTCATTGCAGCGTACGGTGAAGCTTTGTAACTTGTCGTTTGGATATTCCTTTTGAAGTTTCTTTATCTGTTTTATGCAGCACTTTACCTGCCGTTCATACTGATAGGAATACATGTTCTCACCGTGCGCGTTGACGCAGTTGTGTATGGCCTGGAACTCGTTTTCGATGGGTGCGCGGTTCTTGTATTCGTCTTGCAGTTTAGTGTAATCTTTCGCGTAGGCCTTTACCAGATTTTCAAGGCTATCCAGCTGGTTGTCACGAATTCTAACTTCGTTTTGCTCGGTTTGATAGGCGTTCACGTATTTTGCCTTCTCGTAAATGAGGCTGTCCTTGGTTTCCTTGCATTCCCTAATCTGCTCTATCTTTTCGTCGGTACAGGATTCCTTATCCCTCTTTAGATCCTCGGCAAGTCTTACATAACCGTTTAGCTGTTTTGCTATGCGCTGCAGAGAATCGACGGTAATCTTGTAATACGAGATGGTTGAATTTAGTTTTTCCTGTAGTGCCAGCCATTCGTTTTGTTTCTGGGCGGCTTCCTCCATCACTTCCCGGGCGATTTCGTAAGGCTGTCTTTCTTGTTCAAGCTTGTCATGCTCGTCAACTTTATCACCGCAGATGTACCCGCCCATGGCGCAAAGGGCGCCTGTGGCTCCTAGGGTTTTTGTCTTTTCAAGGAATGTCTTGTTCATGGTTTACCTTTGGTGAAAAAAATATACTTATTCTCGAAACTGCGAAATTATTATCCCAAAAATATTGAGATTTGGTAAAATTATTTTCGCTAATGTTTTACCAAATCTAATGAAAATATCGAGATTTGGTAAAACCCTTGTGTTGCTCAATGGCACAATATTTCAAAGACATAAGGTATTATTCCGTCTTTTTCTAGAAAACCTTGTCTTGTTTAACTTAATAAGTTAAATTTTAAGTTAAAAAGCGATGAAATGCAAAGGGGCGGAACATTATGGCAAAGAGCATCGGCGGAATCACTTACAAGACCATCAACGGTAAGCGTTATGCGTATTACCAGTGGATGGAAGATGGCAAGCAGCGTTCCCGCCGCGTGAAGGATGAGGAACTGCCGGCGCTTTTAGCAGAGATAGAACAACGCAAGGCTAAGAAGGATGCCTCTTCGCTCACGAAAGGCTTGTTGCTTCGCGATAATGGGGCGGCTTATTTTGCTGGTGGAGCTCTTGTCACCGTGACGAATGGCTCGGCTGGACAGTCTTTCAAGACGGATGTGAAGCTTGGCGTCACTCTGAAGAATTTTTCGGCCAATGTTTTGCAGTGGAAAAAACGCGATGGCTTTGAACGTCTGCGTGGTTACATTTATGGTCCTGGCAATGACCGTGTTTTCATTCTGTATGGGCTTCGCCGCACGGGTAAGACGACTTTGATCCGCCAGCTGTTTGGGGAGATGGCGCCTGGGGACTTGGCGAAGGCGGCTTTTGTCCAGGTGAATTCAAGGAACAGTCTTGCGGACTTGAACGCTGATCTTAAAATTCTGGAAGGTGCGGGCTTCAAGTATGTGTTCATCGATGAGGTGACCATGCTTGCGGATTTCATCGAGGGGGCTGCCCTGTTTGCAGATGTGTTTGCCTCTTGTGGCATGAAGATTGTGCTTTCGGGTACGGATTCCCTGGGTTTTGTTTTTTCCGAGGATGAACAGCTTTACGACCGTGCTGAAATGCTGCACACCACGTTTATTCCCTATCGTGAATTTGAGCGAGTCCTTGGCCTGAGTGGCATTGATGAATACATCCAGTATGGCGGTACCATGAGTATGGGCGGCCGTGAATACAATAAGGACCGTTTTACTTTTGCAAATGTGAAGAGCGCCAATGAGTATGTGGACAGCGCCATCGCGAAGAATATTCAGCATTCCCTGAAGTGCTACCAGTACGAAGGTCACTTTCGTTCGTTGAAATCTCTGTACGAGGCGGGTGAGCTGACCAATGCCATCAACTGCATTGTAGAGGACATCAACCATCGTTTTACCTTGGATGTGCTGCCCCGTGATTTTCGTTCCGGTGATTTGAGTTTGTCGGCAAAGAATTTGCGTAGAGACAGGTTCCACCCTACGGATATTTTGGACCGAGTGGATGTGGTGAAGGTTACCGCGCGGTTGATGAAACGTCTTGATGTGAAAAATCGTCAGGAAATGAGCGTCGCTATTTCCCAGGACCATGTACGGGAAATTCGTGAATACCTTGACTTGCTGGATTTGACGGTTGACATTGATGTGGAAAACTTTGGGAATTTCAATCAACGGGAGCGATTGACCACGATTTCACAGCCGGGGCTTCGCTATGCCCAGGCGAAGGCTCTGATTGATTCCCTTTTGCTGGACGATGCTTTTCGTAGTTGTTCCCTGGTGGAGCGCAAGTCTATTGCGGAACGCATTCTCAATGAAATCAAGGGTCGCATGATGGAAGAAATCGTGTTGCTCGAAACAAAAATGGCGCGGCCTGATTGCCATGTTTTCAAGTTGCAGTTTGCCGTGGGCGAGTTCGACATGGTTGTGGCGAACTCTGAAAAAGCGACCTGCGAAATCTATGAAATCAAACATTCTGAAATTGTGGCGAAAGAGCAGTATCGCCACTTGAAGGATACAAAAAAGTGCCGCGATACGGAATTCCGTTACGGCACTATTGTGAGTAGGAATGTAATTTACCGTGGCGCCTCACAGGTGGTTGACGGTATTAACTACTTGAACGTGGAAGAATACTTGAAGTCCTTGTAGCATAAATTCGCTGCTAAAATTTGCCGTCTTTCTCTTAAGTCGGATACAGAAATGCGTTCTTCAGATCCTTGGCGCTGTTGCTGGGGCCTGAGGCGGTTTCGCTGGGGGTGGATGCGTGGGTGGCGTTGTAGCGACGGTCTCCATCGATGAAATGCAGTTTCCAGTGGTTGTTGGTGTGGGTGGAATAGTCCATTCCCAAGGGGGCCAGTAGGTGGAAATTTCGTTCCAGTTCATTGCTTTTCATGGCGTCCATGAGCTGGTTCTTTGTATCCTTGTAGTTCTGGTAGGCGCGTTCTATATCGGGATTTGCCTGGATGATGGCTTTCCACGCATCAATGGGGCGGTTGCCGTAGGAATTGCTTTTGGAAGGCGTTTTCTCGATGGCCTTGTGCAGGGCGCTGAAGATGGCGATGCCATATTCGTTCTCGAATTTTTCGCTTTCGTTGGGGGCGTTCAGAAGGCCGCCGGCCAGTCCGTAGCTAACCTTGGCTAGGCGTCCCTTGAGGGATACGACTTTGCCTTCGGCATCCCGAAGTTTCTGCTTCAGTTCTTCACATTCTACTTTTGCGCTTCTACAGGCGAGTTGGAGTTCTTCGTTTTCCTTATCAAAATCCTCGCAGAATTTCGAGAACTTTTCGTCGGCGCTCATGTTGGCGCGCTTGTCGGCTTGCTTCATACGTTTCTTGATGCGTTCGTTCTTATCCTTTAATTCGCTGATGGTGCGATTCTGGATTATCTTATCGTTCTGGAGTTTGCGTACGGTGTGCTGGCTGTCTTCCAGCTGCTCCGTCAGGGCGTTGTTTTCGTTGACGGTTTCCTCCAGGCTTTCTTCAAGTTGTCTGATTCGTTCCTGTAGCTTGGAATATTGCTCGGGAGGATATTCCCCGGTGGATTGTTTTGCGGGTAAACATTCTGGATTGGAACATTCTTCCGTCAAACATTTTTTTGCCGAATATTTGGTAGCCGAATATTCGTTTGCCGAATTTTCCATGGGGGAATGTTCCGGTTTGGAAGTGTCCCCTATGGAATTTTCCAGGCTGGAGGAATCCTTGGTGATGGATTCCAGAAATTCCTGGGTGTCGATTCGGAGGTCTATACCGCGATTTGCAATGTGTTTCCAGAGGGTACTGCGGGAGGTCTGCAGGAAAATGCTCTGGGGTTCCTTCCCGAAGTACAGTTTTGGTGCGTACGCCGTATCCGGACCGTTTACAGAGAAATCCCCTAGCTTGTGGTGTAGGGAAAGGTATGCGCCCTGCATTTTCCTTCCGGATGCAAGGTCCAGGGTAGTGTATAAATCCGCGACGATATTGCCTTCGTCAACTCGGGTAGCCGTGAATCGCACTTTAATTGTGCTACCGTCCCTGTAGCTTAAACTATGGTCAAATCCCAGAAAATCCAGGGGATATTCTTCGGGTCGTTCTTCCTGAAGAAGGTGGTGGATAAAGTTTTCCGAGAACTCGTATTGTAGCTGGTCCTGTAATCCATCCGAATTAAAGAATCGGGATGTTCTTTCCAGGAGGTTCCAAGGACGCTGTCCCTTGATATAAATTTGCCAGGGACTAAAGCACTTGGTGAAAAGTACGTCCCAGGGGATATTTCTTAAGGTGTAATGAGAGGCCAGTGTTACGGGCATAAGATCTCCTGTTGTTTCTTCTTATTTTTATCGGCTTCTCTAAGGAAAGTGTCAACGTAATCTTTCTAAATTTGCGAGGAAAAAACATAGCGAGGTAAAAATGTCAAAGAATACCGATGCAAAGAAAGTCAAATCCGTAAATAAGAAACAGATCGTTATCTGGGTGGTGGCCCTGATTCTTGGTGCCATTCTGGGCCTGATCCAGAGTGAAGGTCTCCAGAACCTGATCAACTTCATCGCTTCTGTTTATACGCGCCTGTTCCAGTTTGTGGCTGTGCCTACCATTGCCCTGGCTCTCATGACCACGCTTTCCGCTCTTGGCGTGCAGAAGAATACGGGCCGTATTTTTGGACGTACCATTATCTATACCTTGCTCACCACTTTTGCCGCTGCAATTGTTGGCCTGCTCCTTTACAAGATTATCGGCCCTGCAAACCTCCCCATGGACCTGGTGAATGGCGGTGCTGCTGAAGTTCCCCAGAACCTGAGCGCCATGAGCTACTATGACCATTTCCTGAGCATTGTGCCTAACAATGTGGTGCAGCCCTTCCTCAGCGGTAATGTCCTTGGCATTTTGATGGTCGCCGCCGCAGTTGGTCTTGGCTTGGCTTTTATGCCTGAATCCGAAAACAAGTCCGCCCTGATGAAGGCTATTCTCGGTCTTCGCGAGCTCCTGTTCACCCTGATTCGCGCTCTCGTCTGGGCCTTGCCTCTTGGCGTTGTTGCTTTTGCCGCCCAGCTTTCTGCACAGGTGAACGCCGGCGTGGTGGTGGGTTCCCTGGGAAAGTATCTGGCTGTGGTCATGGGCGGTAATGCTATCCAGTTCCTCATTGTGCTGCCCCTGTTCCTTATTGCCCGCGGCCTGAATCCGCTGCATGTCCTGAAGAAGATGAGCCCCGCCGTGATGATGGCTTTCTTCACCAAGAGTTCCGCTGCAACTCTCCCCGTGACCATGCAGTCCGCCGAAGACAACCTGAAGGTGAATCCGGAAGTTTCCCGCTTTGTGCTTCCCATCTGCACCACCATCAACATGAACGGTTGTGCGGCCTTCATTTTGGTGACGAGCCTTTTCGTGATGCAGAACAGCGGTGTGGAACTGACCCTCGGCACCATGATTACCTGGGTGTTCATTTCCGTGCTTTCTGCGGTGGGTAACGCTGGCGTTCCCATGGGCTGCTACTTCCTGACCCTCTCCCTTATGGTGGGCATGAACGCAAACATCGGCGTTATGGGCGTGATCCTTCCGCTGTACGCCATCATCGACATGATCGAGACTGCAGAAAACGTCTGGTCCGATTCCTGCGTCTGCGCCATGACCAACAAGGATCTGGAAAAGTCCGCTTCCTAATTTTTTAGAACATCACGCGCGTTCATCGCATAGCTCTGCGACGCATTATGATAAACTCGTTGGTCTTGAACCGACGAGTTTTTTTGTAGCTTTTGAGATGGTTATGAGGAAAATAATCCAAATAGTTCTTCTTTCTGCTATGGCTTGCCTCTGCTTTGCTGAAGGTTCTCTCCAGCTGCTTTTTGAAACTCCAGCGGAACGCAAGGCCCGTAAAGAAGTCATGATTAAGCGGCAGATTCTGGAGACGGCGACCCGGGATAGGGACTGGGGGCGTTTTATTCCCTATAACCAGCTGGTTGATTTTTGCAATCCCGGGAATGCAAGAAAAAGTGCCGACATGCCCGTTTTTTACGGAGCTGTTGCCGAGGCGTTCCAGGATTCGATTACGCTTCTGGAGCATGAATCCCTAAGTAATCCGTCGCAGACTGAACGTGAGTATTATGAGGCTGTCCTGCAGCGTTACGGCGGTCCGGAATTCCGCCACAAGAGGGTCTCTTTCAACGTATCCAAGGTTTTTAATCCTTCTACGAACGCCTGGGAGGAACCCACCACCGAATTTACGACAGTAAATTTCAGGCTGAAGCGTGGTGTGGAAATCGACAGGGCTACAAACGAGATTCGTCATCGTGAAACTGACATTCCCTTCTGGACGACTTACGTCTTTACACCCTACGGCTATATAAAAAGCTGGGGCCCGGATTTCAAGCTTCCTGACCTTTCCTGTGCAGATGGCAATTCCATTATGCTGGTTCCTTATGAGGTGTCGTTTATCAGCAGTCTGGAATACTATTACAAGGTTATTGCAGACTTGGTCGCCCAGGGGAATTTTGACGACGTTGCTGCCATGAGCCAGATTGTTCTGGAAGATATTACGTACGATGATAATGTCTTTCGGGGAAACTCAATCTTGGATATGGATGCCGTCCTACCGCTTCTGATTTTATCCCGCCAGTATTCGGAAATTCTTAAGGTAGATGACAACTTTATGAATTATCTGGACGATGGCTATTTTTATCACGAGGAAAACAGAAGGCTCGGCATGGGTGAAGTGACCTCCCTGTCCCCTTACCTTCAGGAGGCTTTGCTTTCCTGGCAGAAATCTGAATCTGAACAGGAGGCACTGTCAAAGGAATCCCCCGAAGTTCAGGCTTACGTCAAGGTGATGGTGGCGAAGTCTCTGGGTTTATCCCAGGAGAAAATAAACAGAATCGTGAAGGAGGTTGTGCCCGGCATTGACAATGTGTCGAAGGCCTTTATCCTCCGGCATTTTTTCAGTGAGCAGGAACGTGGCGGAATCATGAATATGGGCTTCTCCTATGGCAAGCCCGTGCCTTTAGGCGATCGCTCCAGCAGGCTTCTGGATGGCGACTTTTCTTTTGATTTCCTTCTGGATTTGTCATTTGACCGTGTGGTCTATGGGTTATATGTAGGAGCCACGACGTATAACATCAAGGATAAGTCTCTCTATGAAAAGGGAGGGCTCAGCGAGGACGAGGATTACTCGCTGAGAAGCTTGAGGATCAATTTCAATATCGGCTACAGGCCTTTTATCTTTAGCTATATGGATACCTATCTATACGGTAGCCTCATTGTGGAAGAAAATTTGATTGCCGATGTTGATTCTGCGGCTGGCCTGGGATTTGCTGTGGGCGGTGTATTCGATTTCTTCTTTACGGAAAGGCAAGTTGTTACCACGTTCCCTTTGGAGGGTAACCATACCATTGAACCTATTGAGCCTGGAACTGTTCCTGTTAGGCCTGCCGTCGGTTTTTCACGACCGGGATTACGCCTGCGTGTGGAATACTCGATTCAGAAACTTCTGGACGAATACCGTAGTGGTCTTGATATTTCCCTAGGCCTTGTGTGGAACTTCTACGGATATAAGCAAGTGAAATTTGAATGATAGCTGCGCTTGTGTTTTCTAAATTTGCGTCATGCCTGAAAATTCCCGCAATATCTACCTGGATAGCTTCCTGACCTTCTTCAAGATCGGGCTGTTTACGATTGGCGGTGGCTATGCCATGATCCCGCTGATCGAGGCGGAAATTATCGAGAAGAAGAAGTGGATTGCCCGCGACGACTTTATGGACTTGATGGCTATCGCCCAGAGTTGTCCGGGTGTATTTGCCATCAACATTGCGATCTTTATTGGCTACCGCCTGCGTCGTGTGAAGGGTGCCGTTGTGAGTTGCATCGGGACGGCGCTACCTTCCTTCATTATCATTTTGCTAATCGCTTTGTTCTTCCATCAGTTCAAGGATAACGAAGTGGTGGCTGCTGCGTTCCGCGGCATTCGCCCTGCAGTTGTGGCGCTTATTGCGGTGCCCACCTATAACCTTGCAAAAAAAGCCAAGCTGAACCGCTATACTTTCTGGGTGCCCATTGCAAGTGCCCTCCTGATTTGGCTTCTGGGTGTTTCTCCGATTTTGATTATCATTGCCGCAGGTGTGGTGGGCTATCTGGTAGGTCGTCGTGGAGGAAAAAGATGATTTTCTTCCAGCTGTTCGTTACCTTCTTTAAGATCGGTCTGTTTGGATTCGGTGGTGGCTACGGTATGCTGTCCCTGATCCAGCAGGAGGTGGTGGTAAATCACCCCTGGATGAGTTCCGCGGACTTTACGGATATTGTGGCCATTAGCCAGATGACGCCTGGCCCCGTGGGAATCAACTCAGCAACTTACGCAGGCTATACCGCGCTGCAGAATACAGGTGCGGATCCCTGGGTTTGCGTGCTGGGAAGTTCTGTAGCTACCTTCTCTTTAGTGCTGCCATCCTTGATTTTGATGCTCCTGATTAGCCGCTACTTTATGAAGTACGCCAATCACGGCGCAGTTCGTTCCGTTTTCGACGGGCTCCGTCCTGTAGTGGTTGGCCTGCTGCTGGCCGCAACTCTCATGCTCTGCAATAGGGAAAACTTTGGAAGTCCAGCCCCCACGAGGGAGTTCGTCACTGGAATTGCGTTATTCGTTGTGACTTTTGCCCTTACCAAGGGAATTCCCCTGGGTTCTGGTCCTAAGGGACCCCGCAAGATTAAGATCGGCCCCATCAAGATGATTATCATCGCCGCCCTTGTGGGAATCCTTTTCCTATAAAGGATGTTTGTACACAGATTGCGTTATAATCCAAGATGGATTATTGATGGACGTCGCATAATAATGTAGTTTCGTTCATTGAGGTGAGCGAAATGGATACATCCTTTAAAGATCTTGATAGTCAATCAGTTGCGATTAATGAATTTCTGTTCCTGTTGAGCGCTTACGATAGTGGTGGCTTGATGGTCGAGGAACTGCTCCAGCGCCTGTGCGAATACTATGATGGCGATCGTGCCTGCGTCTTCGAAAAGAGTGATGTGGGAGAGGAGATCCATAGCACTTTTGAATGGTGCAAGGAAGGGGCTGTATCTGTTATTGAAAATCCCAGGGATAGCAAGAAAGGTACCTTCAAGAAATGGGATGACCGTTTCAAGAGTCAGTCTGGCCTCTATATTGAAGTGGACGAAAAACTCAAGTCCGAAAATCCCGATATTCATGCGGTTCTATCTGGATCTGGCTTGCGGAATCTTGTGGTAGCCCCGCTCCTGTATAAGGGTGAAATTATTGGTACCCTTGCGGTGGAAAATCCAAGGAAGCATGAGGATCATCTGTTACTGCTCTCCGTGGTTGCCGGAGCCTTGTATCGCGGCATCCTTTTCTCCAGAGTGCAGGAACATGAAAAGACTCTTAAGAAACAGCTGGAAGACGATATTGACGCTATTAGCGGCCTTGCCAGTGAATATCATCACCTGCTGGTAATTGATCTTGAATCAGGTGAATTTGAAACCTACTCCGAAGGTCGTAAGCTTCCCAAGGATGCAATGGATATGGGAAGTGGTTCATCCAGTTTCTATCAAGGCTTCGTGGGAGCCATGAAGTTCCTTTGCCACCCTGATGACCTGGAACAGATGTTAAAGTTTGCGAACCGCTCCTATATTAGCGAATGCCTGAAGGGAAAGAAGAGATTCTCTACGAAATTCCGCTGCCTGGACCTGGAACACAACTATATCTGGGCGAACTTCATCATGATCAAGTTCGACGATATTGACCAGGAACCCACGAGAATTTCTATTGGCTATGTCAATACCGATGCGGAAGTGGCTGCCGAAAATGCCCGTCAGAAGGAACTGAAGGAAGCCCTTGAAAGGGCTGAACTAGCCAACAAGGCAAAGACCGTGTTCCTCAGCAACATGTCCCATGATATCCGTACTCCCATGAATGCGGTGCTTGGTTTTGCGAAGCTCATGGAGAAGGAAGTGGACCATCCGGAAATTGTTTCGGACTACTTGAGAAAGATCCGTTTTTCCGGTGAATATCTGCTGTCCATTATCAATAACGTGCTGGACCTTGCAAGTATCGATAGCGGGAAGGTTCGCCTGGACGAAGGCTTTATGGATGTGATGGATGCATCCAATAGCTTTGACGCCATCATCGAGGTGGAACTGAAGAGAAAGAATATCAAGGTTATTCCGACGTCGGATATCAAGCACCGGTATGTGTATGCGGACTCCCCGAAGCTTAGGCAGATCATGGTGAACCTGGTCAGTAACGCCGTGAAATACACTGGCGAAGGTGGCGAAATTCATCTTGACTTTAGGGAACTGCCTTGTGACCGTGAAGGTTACGGCACCTACGTAACTACAGTGAGCGATAACGGCATTGGCATGTCCAAAGAATTCCAGGAAAGGATTTTTGAATCCTTCTCCCGCGAGAGGAATACTACGGACTGCGGCATATCTGGCACGGGTCTCGGCATGTCCATTGTGAAGAGGCTGGTGGACCTGATGGGCGGCAAGATCGAGATGGAAAGCGAACTGGGGAAGGGAACGACTTTCCGGATTACCAATGTCCATCGATTCGTGGAATCTCCCGAACAGTACCTGAAAGATAACATAGGCCAGAATAGTGAGAATATGGATTTTGCCGGCAGGAGAATTTTGCTTGCGGAAGATAACGAGCTAAATGCAGAAATTGCCAAGGCCATCCTGGAGGACCTGGGTCTAGTTGTTGACCATGTCATCGACGGAGTTTCCTGTGTGGATGCCATGACCAAAGCCAGCACGGATTACTATGACTTGATCCTGATGGATATCCAGATGCCCAATATGAATGGCTATGAGGCGACTCGCGAGATTCGAAAGATGGATAACCGCTTGAAGGCGAACATCCCCATTTACGCAATGACTGCGAATGCCTTTGCCGAAGATAGGAGACGAGCCCTGGAAGCGGGAATGGATGGCCATTTGGCAAAGCCTATCGATATAAGCCTTTTGCTGAAGGCCTTGTCGGATGGTTTCAGTAAACCGGCTTGCTTTGTGTAACAAAAGGCTCCGCATTAGCGGAGCCTTTTTGTCATGAAAGTTTTTTAAGCTGCTTCGTCAGAATAATCTTGAGAGTATTTCTTTTCCATCTCTCGGTAGAGAAGCATCAGGCTTGTGGAAGAATAGCTATGGATCCAGATATATGCAATTCCACAAGTGATGATGCAGAGAAGATACCATCCTGTAAATCTTGCGAGAAGCCCGAGGTATCTTCCGAGGTTCGCTTTCATAAGCTGGATGGAGTGGATGATTACGCCTATTGCATTCAGTTTCAGATTTGTGGACAGGATACAAAATGAAATTTCGTAAAAGATGTACCAGACAAGAAGGTAAATGGTATAAAGTAAGGCTGAAACAAGGATTGCTATGGGCGAAGCGAAAATGGAATCTACGTAGTCGGGATTGGTAAAGACGATGACAAACCCCAGTATGACTCCTACAATGATGTTGGGTATGTTTGCAATCAGATTTACAAGAATCGTGCGCCAATACTTGTAGCGGAAATTGCAGAAAAGATCGCTGAGTCTTGCGTCGCGCTTGAGGGCAATGTTATAGAAGAAAAAGTAAAGGCCTGCCATCAAGGGGCTAGGAATAAGAATGATGACGACCCCGCAAATTAGGAGGAAGGGCAGTTTGTAGAAAGGGTTGGAGAACTGGATGTGATCTACAGGGACGTCAAGAAAGGTGCATGCCACAATCAAGAGGTAACAGATGAAGCTAGCCCCAATGGTGAGACCCCATTTGCCACGAAGTGCTTCGCGGGCCTTGTCCATAATCTCTTTATTGCTTAACATGTTTTCTCCATACCTTGTTGTAGACTTCTATTTGTCGCTGGATGATTCCATCCCAAGAGAAGCATTCGGCAATTCTCTTGCGGGAACCTGTCAGTAGCTGCTGCACGAGGGCGGGTTCATCTGCCAGTCGCTTGAACGCATTTGCGAGGGCTTCAGGATCCTTTTCGGGTACCAGTAAACCGGACTGCCCATCCACCACTACGTCGGGGATGCCGCCCACGTTACTTGCCACGATGGGGAGGTTCAATTCCATAGCCTCGATGAGTACAACGCCCAGGCCTTCGGTGTCTCCCTTATGGTCCACAATGGCGGGTAGCGTAAAGACGTTGGCGTTCCTGTATTCAGCTTCAAGATCTTCCGGAGAAAGCTTTCCCGTAAAGATGATTTCGCAGGGACCGCCATATTCGTTCCCCGTAATGAATTCGTCGGAGGCCATGATTTCGCGAGCTTGCTTCTTCAGGTCTTCCGTCAGGTCACCTACGCCTACGATGCGGATTTCGAACTTGTCGGCGGGCAGGTACTTGGCTGCTTCTATCAGGTAGCAGATGCCCTTACGTTCGATGTGACGGCCGACGAATAAAATCTTGAACTTGCCGTTTACGGGATGGACTGCTATGGAGGCCGCGCTGGATTCTTCGCTTCGCTCAGAATGACGTGAGGATGAGTCTATGTTGTTTCGTTCAGAGATTTTCTTGTAATTTGTACTTTGTAATTCGTCATTGGAAGCGCTGCTTCCTAAGGTGGTGCCATAGGGGCTCCACTCTACGTTCACGTCGCGAAGGGCCTTGATCTTACCTGCGGTAAAGCTGCTGTTCGCAAAAATTCCTTGCGCCTGGCCTATGGCGAATTTCAAGAGGGGACGTACCCATTTCTTCTTTCGGATCAGGAGCAGTTCCGCCCCGTGGAAATTCAGTACCAGCGGGATTCTAAAAAGCTTGGCGGCACCCAGTGCGATGTAGGCGTGGGGGAATGGCCAGTGGGCGTGTATCACGTCCGGCTTCCACCTGCGGCAAAGCTTGATGCACTGGAAAAATCCGTTGATGATGTAGGGGATGGCTAGGAGCTGCAGCCAGGGTTTCGAGGCCATCTTGCTGGGGGCCCCTTCTTCGTGGGTGAGCATTTCCCAGTTTTTGGGAGCGTAGCGGAAACGGTTTACCTTTACGCCGTCGATCTCGTGGCTTTTCAATCCCTTGTAGGTGGGTGCCAGGACTTGAACGTCCATGCCTGCCTTACGCAGGTGGGCGATGGAGGCGCGCAGCCAGGGGACTTCCGCATCCTCATGGAATCGGGGGTACACGGACCCGATAACAAGAACTTTCTTGACCATCTTAGGGAGCAGGCTGGTTCAGATTGGCCAGGCCCACATTCTGGATGCAAGCGGGATACAAAATAGGCTTGATGGAATTTTTCAGGAAGTCGTCAACCTTGTCGAAACCTTCGGTCTTTGCCATCTGCAGGATACGTCCACGGACGCGTTCCCAGCCTTCGACATTGGAATCCAGCAGCAGCATGCCGAGACCGGTCTGGTTTTCCAGGAAACCGATAATGTCGCTACCGCGGCTGCTCTTGTGCAAGGACGCCATGAAGATGCTCCAGAATTTCAGATTGTCCTCGTCGGAGCCCATAGCGTTCTTGATTGCTTCAAAGTCCAGTTCAATGTACACGAAGGAACTGGAATCTTCGTCACTGCGGATAATTTCTTCCTGGCAGCGCCTTTCAAATATTTCCTCAGTGTAAATGGAAATATTATAGTTGCCTTTTCTGATTAAATTGAAAAGAGTCTCTTTCATCATCCCGTAGAATTTAGTCTATTTTTAGGGTATGCAAAGACTGCTGAAGTTGAAAAAAGTATTGAAGAATAGTGTTTTGGCCGCCTCCGTGGAAAATTTCAAGGCAATCAAGGCCGCCACCTCCAGATATCGTGCCCTGACGGCGGAAGAAATCGCCATCCTGGAAAAGAACGGCAACCGTTCCGAATCCTGGGACAAGGTTCAGGTGGAGGTGGATTTTGACGCAAATAGAATTCATCGTTCCACTTTTGCGGGCGATGTATACCTGCCTCGATTTTTTGGTACCCTGCTTCTGCCGGGTGATGTGTCTTACCCCACCGGTATTTATGACAGTCTTGTCCACAATAGTATCGTGGAGAACGCTCTGGTGTATCGCGTGTCCATGCTGTCCAACGAATTGATTCGTTGCGGCGCCGTGGTTCATCATGTGGGTTCCCTGGTAAGTTCCGGCAAGATCAACTACATGATCGGCACCTCCATGTGCGTAGGTAACGAAATGGGTGGCCGCTCCATCCTGGTGTTTCCGGAACTGACTACGGAACTGGTGGACCTGCAGCTTTTCCATAAGGCCGATGCCGAGGTTGCGGCATCCTTTGCTGAACAGTTGAAAATTTATCGTGACGAGATGGCTCTGCCTTTCGGTATTGTGGGGAAGGGTGCCGTGGTGTCCAACACCAACATCATTCGCAACAGCTGGATTGGCGCCCATGCCCGTATTGAGGGCGCCTCCAAGATTCGTAATTCCGTGGTCATGAGTTCTCTGGAAGAATCTACCCACGTTTACGATTCCGTTATTCTTGAAAACTCCAATGTGCAGATGGGCGTGAAGATTCACACCGGCGCAGAAGTGCAAGGCTCAGTCCTGATGACTCGTACTAAGGTTTGCTGCAAGGCAATCGTGAAGTCTTCCGTAATCGCACCCTGCTGCCACATTGAGGAAGGCGAAGTCAATAGCTCCTATATGGGCCCCATGACTCAGATGCATCACCACTCCTTGCTCATTGCTGCCTTGTGGCCCGAGGGATGCGGCAATTTGGGATATGGAGCGAACGTGGGCAGCAACCATACGGGTCGAATGCCGGATCAGGAAGTGATGCCGGGTCAGGCCATGTTCTTTGGCCTGGGCGTGAACATCAAGTTCCCTGCCAACTACCGTGAGTCTCCGTTTACCTTGATTGCAACGGGCGTGACGACTATGCCCCAGCGTCTGAAGTTCCCCTTCTCCCTGGTGCGCCCCGGCGATCCGCAGCTCAATGGCGTTCCCGCTCGCCTGAACGAAATTGTTCCTGGCTGGAACTACGCTTGCAATGCCTATGCCCTGGACCGAAACTCTTACAAGTATTCTGTACGAGGCAAGGGCGTGGTGCCTGCATCCTTCTATAGCATTTTCAATCCTGAAACGGTGCGCTGTGTATACGATGCATACTGCCGCTTGCAGGTAGCGACCATTCGAGACTTTTATACCAAGGAGCATATTGACGGCCTTGGTGAAAACTTCCTCCGTGAACGCGTGCGCCAGCAGGCGATCCACACTTATGCAGAATATCTGGAACGCTATGTCCTTGAAAGCATCATCACCATGGTGGTGAACGATGTGAACCTGCAGACTCAACCTGTGAAGGAATTTCGTCGCCTGATTACCACGGAACTAAACAAGGACGTGGTCCGCGTGGTGCCTCTGCCGGAAAGTTTTGAAGAACTGGTCAAGCGCTATCGCCAGCTGGAAAAGGATTGGTTTGAACGTGTATCCCATGGTCTGGACAAGGACAACGAACGCGGCCGAAAGATCTTTGATGATTATGATGATGCGCACCCGGTAGATAAGGGCTTCACGGAATGGGAAAAGTCCCGTGTGGAAGAAAAGCTCCGTCGCCTGGCTACCATCGTGAAGGTTGCAAAGCCTGAAACTGTTTAGTCCGATGGATCCTATTGTCTGGTTGATTTTTTTACTCCTGGTAGAGTTTCTGGGACGAATCGTTTTGGAAATTAGGGAGTGCCGTCTTACTCAGCAGGGTGGCGGCATCCTCATGGTTCTCCGTACGATTCCGCTGGTGAATGACATCGTTCCCCTTCCGGAAAATCGCAGGGAACCTGTGGTAGGTAACTTCGTGAAACTTCACGAGGAAGGCCACAAGATGCTCCGTCACGCAACGCTGCGCAATGTGTTCAAGATAATGATGCTCATGCTGGCTGTTGCCTGGATTGCGTTCGTCCTGACTCAGATGGGCGCTTCCTTCATGGAGGCAATCCTGTGGCTGCACCTGGTTGCAATTCCCGGCAGGATGGTTTTCCATGGTTTCTGCTGGAATCAGGAATACGAAGCGGACACTTACGCTTTCCGCCAGCTGGACAAGAAAGTCGCGAGGAATGCCCTGCGGGAACTGGAATCCTGTGAAATCCCCCATACCAAATTGTTCGCCTTGATTTATCGAGAACACCCTACCGCAACTCTCCGCAGGACAAAGCTGCACGTTTAAATTTTTTGTGCGGGCCATGTTTTGTGGGTAAATACGAGCGAGCGGTTGTTTTTTACCCACAAAAATTTAGTTTGTATGTAGTGTAGGCTGCGCTGAAATAAAAAAAATGTGGGTAAAACATAGGGGGGGGGATTTGTTTTACCCATAATTCCTGGGGTGGAGTGGGCGCTATTCCCCTTCAATTGGAATTTTTTGTGGGTAAAACAGAACGACTTCTTGGCATTTACCCACATTTTTTCTGGAAATAGCTTTTCTCCCCGGAAGCTGCCCGTTATGTCAACTACTGGTTGCAAAATGAATACTTGTCAAAATATTTTGTACTTTCGTTGATTTTTTCTTAGAACTTTAGGTGCATGGGTAAAAAACGCAATAATGAAGTCCTCCGCGAAGAAGAATTATCTGAAGAAGACATTGAAGGTTTGTCCCCAGATACAGTAGTACCTGCTGTCTCTAATCGGATTGTCCAACTTGAACGTCTGCTTGATAAAGTGACCCGCTCTCAGGTTCGGTTAAAGCGCGATGCACCGGTAGGAAGGCTTCGTGTGGACAAGTCGGGCAAATATGTTCGCTATTATCATATCCAGGAGAAAGGCGATACCCATGGAGTCTATATCCCTAAGAGCGGCTTGTCTTTTGCTCGGAATCTTGCTCAACAAGAATACAATTCGAAAATATTGGGTGTTATTGAAAAACAATTACGGATTCTGCAGCGCCTTTCCAGGGAATATACTCCTGGGCAAATGGATGAACCGCTAGAAAACTTAAATGCGGATAAACGACCATTGATTTTACCTGTTCAGTTATCCTGCGAAGATTTTGCTCAACGCTGGCTACGGAAAACCTATGAACATAAATCCTTTGCCGAAAATGCGTTGGAGTATTATACTGCAGACGGGCTTAGGGTACGTTCAAAATCTGAAGTGATTATTGCGGATACGCTTTCCCGTATGGGTGTGCCTTTTAAATATGAGTGTCCCTGCAGAATCAAGGGGCTGGGTAAAATTCATCCGGATTTTACTTGCTTGAATCTTCGTACCCGAAAAAATATTCTCTGGGAACATTTCGGTATGATGGATTCTCCGGATTACAGCGCTAGGGCGGTCGCTCGAATAAATAATTATGGGTCGTCGGGATATAACCTCGGTCTGAATCTTATTGCGACCTTTGAGACTGCATCGGATCCCCTAAGTGCCAAGACTGTAGTACGAATGATTGAACTGTACTTAAAATGACTCTCTAGAACTTGCGGGTGAACGTCATCATGATGACCTTCATGCCCCATTCGTGTCCCTTGCGGTTCTGCAGCAGTTCTTCTGTAGCTTCGTAATGGTATTTTTCGTAGGCTCGATCCCTGTTGAAGGCGGTGAGCAGCATTCCACTCCAGTCGTCGCTGATTTTTACGCTCAGCATGGGCATGATGCTGATAACCGTAAAGTACGGGTCGTAGCCATCGTAGACTTCGTCGAACTTTGTGGACCTGAAGAAATTGCTGGCGTTGACGTTGACCATCAGCATGGGGATCCGCTTGAAGGGCAATATGTAAATGAGGGTTCCGCCATAGCGGTAACGCCAGCCGTTTGCCGAGTACTCGGAACCGCATTTCCAGATTTCGCCGTCGTCTGCATCTGTGTAAGCGGTATAGGTCCAGCTGACATTTGGACGGAGGATGATTTTTGTCCAGTCGTTTTTGGGAAGGAACGCGATGAGAGGGATGGTGGCCACTACCCGGAACTTTGCCCCGTAGGCAAAAGATGTTAGGAAGGTGTCTCCGTCAAAGTTGCCTTTTTCCGGATTGTACACCCCCATGAAGGTGGCGTAGTCTCCGTAATTGAAGGACGAGTGGATATTTCCGGAAACACCCAGCTCCAGCAGGTGCATCAGCTCCAGGGCGGCGTCCAGATTGATACCCATGTCCATGATGCTGAGGTTTCCGTCGGCTAGCCCCTTGAGGGTGATGAACCTCCCGAAGTCCTTCTGTATGGTTCCGGTGGTGTTCCATGCCACAGGGAATGCTAGCGGGAAAAACGGCCAGTTATGCAGTTCCTTGGAGTTTTTTAGGGCCTTGTGCGTCAACGCGAATGCTGCCCAGGTAAAACTATGGTCCAGACGGATTTTAAGACTGGAGCTGTCGCCGGATGTATCTGCAATAGGGGGTGTACCTGTATTCTCCGGCGTTTTATTTACATCGCTGGCGGAAGCATCCTTAGGTGTCGCAAAAACAGATGTTGCACAGAATATGACCAGGAAAATTGAACCTAGCAGTTTTATCTGGAAACGTTTATTCCTGGACATTGGCTTCATCATAAGGGAAAATTTAGAATGAATGGGGATGACGAGGGGCGAAAGGGCTCTTTTAGCGGATGAGAAACGGAAATTTGAGGATGAGCAAATTTGTATATTCCTTCTGCAAAGAGGTATTTATGTCCTGTAGATTTTTGTCCCTGATGATTTTGTCCTTGGCCGCAGCGTCCTTCGCGTTTGACGTAAGCGTCAATGCCAAGGTGGATAACGCCCAGGTTTTTATCGGTGACCGTTTCAATTACGAAATTGTGGTAACCGCTCCTGAAGACGCCATTGTGGACTTGCCCAGC
Source organism: Fibrobacter sp. UWR4 (assembly GCF_003149045.1). Lineage (NCBI taxonomy): Bacteria > Pseudomonadati > Fibrobacterota > Fibrobacteria > Fibrobacterales > Fibrobacteraceae > Fibrobacter > Fibrobacter sp. UWR4. The sequence continues at coordinate 29,748 of NZ_QGDU01000008.1, forward strand.
TTTGTGGGTAACTTGGGTAGCTTCGAAGTGAAGGAAATCGTCAACGATCGTGTAACCGAAGGTATGCCTAAGGGAACTGCGAAATTCCTGTGGCAGGCAACCCTCAATACTTTCATCAGTGGCGATTTCATGATCGCTCCCCAGCAGGTTACTGCCGTGGTGGGAAAGGATACGGTCCGCACCAATACGGACCCTGTTGCCGTGAAGGTGGCTACCCGTACCACTGGCGATGAACAGGATATTATTGAAGTGGAGGATCCTCTGGACGATCCTCGTATGCCTCAGTGGGTCATTGTAGGTGCCATTGTGATGGGCGCTATCATCCTGGTGCTTCTGGGTATGCTTCTTCATAAGAAATTCCGTAAGCAGGGCGCAGCTCCCCAGTTGCCGCCTTACGAAGAAGGGGTGCTTGCCCTCAAGGAACTCCGCGGTAAGAACTATCTCGCAATGGGTGACCAGGCCAGCTACTTTATGGGTGTTGGCGTCATTGCTCGCCGCTATATCGAACGGCGCTTTGGTGTGGATATTTTGGATGCTACCGTGGCCCAGCTGAAGCAGCGTATGTCCCAGGTTTCCGGCTTGCCTCAGGCTTACAAGGAATCCGTGGTCACGTTGGCTGTAGAGACAGAGCCGGTCAAATTCGCCAAGATGAAACTGGATGGCGAACGCTGCAAGTTCTGGGATGAATGGGCCGATCGCCTGCTGGAAGATACCAAGCCCACTCCCGAAGAGGAAGCCGCCAATAAGGAAGCCTTGAAGGCCGCTCTCAACGATGTCAAGGCCGCCAAGAAAAAGGCCAAGAAGAAATAGCCCCGCACATCTTTTCCCTTAAAAAAACGGTCGGCGCTCCGAAGAGGGCCGACTCGTTTCTGTAACCTTTTTCGTCAAAAATTGCGTTTTGATACTAGTCCTGGATACAGCGGACTGAGTTGAAGTCGAATTTACCGCCTTCACCAAGTTCGGCGTCCCCGAAGAGATGGTCTGAAATGATGAGAGTCGTCTTTTTTTCGCTGTACTCTGGAGTCATCACCCACATGACGGCGCGATCGTTATATTCCAGGAAGGTGGAGCCATCGATTTCCATGCCGCCGAAGTCAAGGATAGAACCAGACGGATAGGCGGTGAATCCATAGTCATCTTCATGGGTGTACTCGTCCCATCCTTCTGCGGACTTGAGAGTAAGTCTTGCTCTAAGAGCGAAGTCATCTACAAGATCCAGCAGCGGTTGCCACTCTTCGGCTGATGGCAGGTGCCAGCCGCTGGGGCAAACTTTTTCCGCATCGCTATAGGTGTAGAGCTGGCCGTACCTGTGGGGATTCTTTTCCTCGCCGGTGAGAGTTCTACTGGAATCTGTTTTATAATTCAGGTTTTCTCCCATCCATACCTGGTTCCCGATGACGATGGTTCTGTATGTTTGACCATCGCGGGAGTCCTTCATGGTCCCCTCGGTTTCCTTGATGCAACGAACCGGCAGACGGTAACTCTTGGAGGGAAGAGCGTACATATCGCTGAACAGGAAGGTTGGTGAACTGTTGGTTTTGTTCATCTCTACAGCGGCGGCGTGATTTTCATCCAGTTCTTCGCCGACCCAGAAATAAACGGAGTAATTCAGTCCACTCCAACCCTCTTCACCGAGGGTGTCTGTGCCTACGGTGTCAATGCCGGTAAAATGAGCGCCGAAGCCGTAAAGTCCAGCACCGTCCAGGCCTTTAGACGAAGTGAGGAAACCTGTGTATTCGTAATACCCGGCGCGCCAAGTTTCCTTGTCGATTAACTTCCAGTCCTTGCGGGTCGGCAAGCGCCAGCCTTCGGGGCAAGATTTCATCGCGCTTTCCCAGGTGTAGAATCGGCCGTAGTCTTCGCAGTTTTCGGGATTCCAGTAAATGCAGGTGCTTTCGCCGTCGTCGTAGTTCAGGTTTTCTGCCATCCACGACTGGGTGAATATATGGGCTACTTTGTAAGTGCGACCGTCGCGGGAATCCACAAAGTGGTCGGGATCTACCGGTTCCTTGGCCTTGGAACTGGAGGAAACGCTTTCATCCAGAGAATTAACAGTGCTGGAGCTGGAACTCTTAAGGGAATCTGCAGCGCTGGACAATTCATCGTCATGTATATCGGAACTGGAGACCGCTGTGTCGGAGTTGCCGTTGTCCGAAACCGGTGCGGAACTTGAGTTGTCGTCTCCGCAGGCTACGAGAAATAGAGTCGATGCAAGGAAAATAAGCCATCTGTTCATGAGAACGTCCTAACCTTAGTTATTTGATATTGCTTAATGTATATTTTTTTTCAATGTCAAGATTTCGATTTGTAAATCGTTCAACTTTGACATTGATGCCGCTCCTACTTCTTTCTCTTGGGTGAGATGGCAATAAATGCCAGCACGCTGATCAAGAGTAAGAATGGGTAGAACATATAGGGGATGATGTCGAGGGCGCTGACGTTAATGGCGCCTGCGGCGTTACCTGCGGCGACTGCTGCAGCACTTGCCGCGGCGATGGCGGAAAGGGCCACCAGCATTTGGGCTCCATAGGGGAGCAGCCCCTGGACGATACATCCGAAAATGTCAAGGAGGGAGGCGGTCTTCTGCGGGGAAATTCTGTACTCGTCGCTCATCTGCTTGGCGATGGGAGCCGCCATGACGATTGCCACGGTGTTGTTTGCGGTGGCTACGTCCATGGCGCTTACCAGAAGGCCTACGCCCAGCTGGCCGCTCTTGTGGCCCTTAAATACCTTGTGGATGAAATCGAGAAGGGCGGCAAAGCCACCGTGAATGCGGATGAGGCCGCAAAGGACGCTGACGAGAACCGCCACCATGATGGTTTCGTACATGCCGGAAATACCGTTGCCGATATGGGAGAGAAGTCCGACAAAGTTGAGCTCGCCGCTACCTACCATGACGACGGCGGCCGCTACGATACCCACCAGAAGGACTGTAAAGACGTTTATGCCTGTAAGTGCCAATACCAAAACCAGAACGTAAGGCACCAGCTGTATCAAATGGTAATCGGAAGAAACAACCTGGTGCGCATCCGTCATAAAGGAGATGATGGTGATAATCACGATGGCGGCGAGGGCTGCGGGGAGTGCGATCCAGAAGTTGACGCGGAACTTGTCCTTCATGGCGCAACCCTGTGTGGAGGTGGCTGCGATTGTCGTATCGGAAATGAACGAAAGGTTGTCGCCGAACATGGCGCCGCCAATAACGGAGGCTACGCAGAAAGGAATGCCGAATCCTGCGGCGCCTGCAACTTCAATGGCGATGGGGGAAACCACGGCGATGGTGCCTACGGAAGTTCCCATGGCGGTAGAAACGAAGGCGGCAACTACGAACAGGACCACAACTGCAAACTGCGCCGGGATGAAATCCAGAAGCAGGTAGGCTGCGGCGGAAGCGCTTGAACGTCCGAGAATTCCCGCGAAGATGCCTGCGCAGAGGAACACCAGAATCATGAGGAAAATGTTGCGGTCGCCGATGGCCCCTGCCATGACGTTCATCTTCTTGTCGAAATTCAGTTTGCGGTTCTGGATGCAGGCGACGAAGATGGCCACCAGGAATGCGGCCACAATGGGAATGTTATAGAATCCCATGGGAATCTTCAGGACGTATTCGAAGGTGATGCCCATGCCCAGGTAAAGCACCAGGAAGACGGCGATGGGGAGGAGGGCCTTGGGATTGCCCTTGATATTTTCAAGATGGGTGAGGGAAATACTTTCGTTTTTCATGTTCAATAAGATAGTATTGTTTTTGATTACTTGTTTAAAATCGTCATCCTGAACGTAGTGAAGGATCCATATCCTTGAGTGCAGCTGAAAGGCTAAATTTCTATTTCCAAACCCGTATACATTTGCTCTGCGCGGTCTCCAAGGACTTCTCGAAGAATCTCGAAGGCGCGTTCCCCGGTGCAGTGGCCGGTATAAATTTTCTGAACATCGAGGGCGCGGAGGCGTTCCGCAAATTCCCGGACTTTTGCGTCGGGCGTTTTGAAGAGATGGAACCCTCCCAGGAGAGCGTAAATTTTCTTGTCGGGGAAAGCCTGCTGGACTTCCTTCACGATGTTGTCCGCCCCGCCGTGACTGCAGCTGTTCATGACGAATAGTCCCTCGGGAGTGTCAAATACCAGACTCTGCTCGTGGTCATAACTGTCGGGGCGGAACTTGCCGTTTTCCTTGACGTACTGACCTACGGAGCGCCCGATGGCGGCGCGTCCTGCGGAATCCAGCACGCGGTCGGAATGCCCTACCAGATATACGCCCGGCTGGATTTCTACGGGACTGCCGGCGGAGTCTGCGGAACCGCCCACAAATTCAATGCGGTGACTGTAGCGCTTGAGCCATCCGCGGTGTATGCCGATGTATTTATGACGGGTGAAGAACTTCAGAAATTTCCGTGTGCTGTAGCAGTTCTCGCCGGCGCCTTTCCGTAGGTAGAATTTGGCGTGGCTGTTGACCTTAAAGAAGGCTTCCAATCCATCGGAGTGATCGAAGTGGGCGTGACTTAATACGCCTGCGTCCACAGCGGATAAGTCCAGATTCATGGCGCTTGCATTGGCGGCGAACTTCTGGGAAGCGCCTGTATCCAGCAATATCTTGCGGCCATTGTATTCAATAAGGGCGGCGAGGCCCCATTCCGGCTGCAGAATGGCGCAGGAATCTTCCGAGGATTCACGGTTATCGATCAATACTTGTATTATCATCCAGCGTCAATTATAAAAACGAAATCACGTAAATTTTTTTTAAGGTATATTTATGGCATGGTCAGGATGGTAAAAACAATTGTTTTCGCAGCGATAATCGCCATGTCTATGGCGTGGTCCGAACCTGACCCCAATTTCCATATTTACATCGCTTACGGTCAATCCAATATGGAAGGTGCCGCAAATGCCGAAGACGGCGATCTGGTGGAACATCCCCGATTCAAGCTGATAGCTTCCCAGGTTTGTGACCGACATCATCGTGATACAATTGGTGCGGTATATCCTGCCATTCCGGGGCTATCCGGTTGTGGTAACGGAATTTCCATTGCGGACTGGTTTGGCCGTACCATGGCGGATAGCACGCCGAAGGTGACCATCGGTATCGTGAGTGTGGCGGTGGGTGGCGCCTCCATTAAGTTGTTCGATAAGGATCAGTACGCAGATTATATTCCTACCGAGGATTGGGATTTTCAGAGGCGCGTAAAGTTGTATGCAGAGGATGGAAACATCCCGCAGCTTTTGGTTGATTTGGGAAAGAAGGCAAAGGAATTGGGCGTCATCAAGGGTTTTATTTTCCATCAGGGCGAAACGGACAACATTGATCCCGAATGGCTGGAGACGGTGCGTAAGACTCGCTTTGATCTTTTGGAGGCCTTGGATTTAAGTGCCGATACGGTTCCCTTTGTGGCGGGACAGTTGCTGCGTAGTGGCTCTGTTTATCCTGGCCAGGTTGACCGATTGCCCCGCATTATGGAAAATACTTACGTGGTTTCTTCCGAAGGATTGGGCGGGAAGGATAACTTCCATTTCACTCATGATTCCTACGTTGAGTTTGGCAAGCGCTATGCGCAGAAAATGCTGGAGACTCAAATGCCTGAGCCTCCTACAAAGATTTATGCCCGGAAAGAAACAGCCCGTCATCCAAGGAAAGTGGGTGCCGGACGTGCCTACGATTTGATTGGCCGTCTGTTGACTGGTAATCAAAAATCCAATTCACATATTTGGCGTTTTAAATGAGCTGTAGAATTTTTTTATTCCTCTGCATGATGTGTCTGCCTGTAATGGCGCAGGTCCTGAAGGACCCGCGTGACAATCAGGAATATAGGACTGTGCAAATCGGGACGCAGACCTGGATGGCGGAAAATTTGAGCTATGAAACTGAAGGGAGCTTTTGCTATACCCGCTTTGGTTATGACTGCCGTAAGTATGGTCGCTTTTATTCCTGGGATGTGGCGAAGGATGTTTGCCCTGTGGGATGGCACCTGCCTACTGCCGAGGAATTTGACCAGCTTTTTGCTGCGGTGGGCGGTCGTGACTCCGCGGGCATCAAGTTGAAATCTTCCGATGGCTGGAGCCATTATGGAAATGGCAGCGACGAGTTTGGGTTTAATGCGACGCCCTCGGGTTTCCGCGATTACCGCGGCCGCTTCGATCGCCAGACCATGTATGCGTACCTCTGGAGTGCAACGGATGCCGCCGAACTGTCTACGGATGAGGCTGCGGCAAGCGCAGGACCTAGCAAAAAGGCTGTGGGCGTTCACATGATGGCTGGCCGCAAGGATGTTTCCGTTTATCCTTACGCTAAAGACTTTGGGCTGTCTGTGAGATGCGTGAAAGACGGAAAATGAAGTCGGAAAAAGGCTAAATTTGTAAAATAGGTTACTAATTGTTCTTTTAGAGGGCGTTTAGTAACCTATTTTTCGAAAAAGAACTTTTTAAACCGTTCTTCCGCCCCATTCGATTGAATGGCTGCGCTCGTGTTCCAAGGTCTTGTCAAAATCGGCCAGAGGTTCGCAGTCTTTTTCGATGGCAAGTTGCGTTGCGTGTAATCGATTCAAACAGTCCATCTTTTCGCGATCGCCAATTTTGGCGTGCTCGATGGCGCCTTTTAAAACGCGGATGGATTCGTCGTAAACGCGGGTGGGAACAGGGAAGGGATGGCCATCCTTTCCGCCGTGGGCGAAGGAATAGCGGGCGGGGTCCCTAAAGCGGGAAGGTGTTCCGTTAATCACTTCGCTTACAAGTGTCAACGATTGCAACGTGCGGGGGCCAAGTCCCGGTGTTAACAGCAGACTTTCAAAATCCTTGGGGTCGGATTCGTAGGCGGTTGCAAGTACGCCCCCAAGGCGCTTCAGGTCCACATCTTCTGCGCGGACTTCATGGCGGTTGGGCATAATGCAATCCCGGGAAGAATTTGCGATAATGGGATCTCGGCAGGTTGCCCTTGCGACGTCCATTCCTGCGCGAGCGATTTCCCACGGGGCTGCACTTGATAGGGGATTGCCGGAGGCGTCAACAAGTTGGGATTCTGGCGGGGCGAACAAATCCATTTGGGGCGAAACAATGACAGAAGAATTGGGAGCCACAATCTGCTGGATTTCCCGCATCATCCTGTCGGGATTTTCGTGAGTGAGTTCTAGAATGGAACTGCGAGTGCTACGCGCGTCTTGGTGCGTGAGGTTCAGGATTTGCCCGCGGTTTTCGCCCACCACGCCGGCGTGGGGCTCTTCCACAAAGGACCGCAAGCTGGATGAACACCAGTGGTAACGTCGGGCGGCTTTGGCGCCTGTATTCATGCCCTGCTGAACTACCGCCCAGTCCCCTTCGTCGGTCACAATAAAGTTATGCTGGTAAAGCTGGAAACCGTCTTGAACCGCAGTGTTGTCCACCTTGGCGCAAAGGCAGCTAGTGCGCTTCAGGTAATACCCGTCCACGCCGGTCTTGTCTGCTATCTGCAGCAATTCATTTGGCGTCTCCCGAGAGAATTTTCCGCGTCCGCCGCACACATAAATTCCAAGGTCCCTTGCAATGGGGTTCAGCCCACGTTTTAATGCGTACATCACGCTGGTGGTAATTCCCGAAGAATGCCAATCCATTCCCATGACCGCTCCGAAGGACTGAAACCACAGCGGGTCGCTTAAACGAACCAGGAATTCCCTCTTGCCGTAATTTTCTACGATGGATTCGGCAATGAGCCTGCCCAAGTCACGCATACGGTCCGCAAGCCAACGGGGAACAGTCCCCGTATGCAAAGGCAAGTCCGCTACACCAGTACGTTTGGGCATAAATAAAAATTAGTTCATTCTAGAACAAAGTTTATTCAATGAAGTGGTTAACAGACTAAAAAAGCCCCCGGAGAAATATCCGGGAGCCTAGTTTTGGGTTTGTATTAATTTCGCATTATTCGGTGATGCGGAAGGAGTGCATCTGCTTAGTGTTCTTGTTACGGATGTAGTAGACTCCCTTTGCGAAATTAACGTCACTATCCTTGATGAAGGAGATTGCTTGGCCGAAGCTGTAGGCTCCAATGCGGCCCATGAACGTGCCCTGCATATCAAAGATGTCGAAGTCCTGACGGGTTGCAAACTCGAAGTTGAGACCCTGTCTGATGGCATCGCCTCCTTCAATAGGAGAAGAGGATGATTCGGGATTCGGATCGGTTGCCACGGAGCTAGAAGACTTTTCAATCGGGTTCGGGTCGGCTTCACCCTTGGCCACGATGTTCATGTAGTCAATGTCAAGCCAGGCGCCTGTGACAGTGAAGCGCAGGATATGCTTGCCCTGGGTGAGGTTCACATCGAACGCAACCTTATTGTAATCGTCGTAGTTATCTTCGCCAGATGCGGCTGCAGGAACGGCAATCTTTTCGGAGATAGCCTTGCCGTCCATGGAGAGCTGGAAGCTGGAGGTGGAACCTGCGGCTGCAACGGCAGCATAAACGGTGTATGTACCGGTTTCTGCAACGTTCACAGTGTATTCCAGCCAGTCACCTTCGTTGTTGTAGCCAACCACGATGCGGTTGTTGGATTTCTTGTAAAGGTCGACGCCGGTATCCTTACGGTAGTCGCTATCTCCGTGATTTTCGAAATCAGCGTCGCCGTAGGAGTCATTGCCGGAACCAACGCCCGGAATATCGAAGTCTTCCATCTGGATGATGCCAGGAATTGCAAGGGGAGAGCCTTTGAACGGTGTCTGCGGTTCCGGTTCAGCGGTAATGCCGGTAGCAAGACCAGTTGCATTTACGCCCTTGTTGTTTTTAAGATATTCCTTCATCCAAGTCAATGCCGGACGATCCTGGCCATTTCTGACGAGGCCGGAGCAACCGTTCGCTTTACCATTACAGTTAAGCCAGGTCTGACCGTAGATCCACCCCCAAATGGTGATACCGGCAACATAGGGGTCCTCCATCCAGTACTTCACCTGTTCGGAGTAGCACTGCTTCTGGATGCCATCATCAGTAGACGGGACGTCGTATTCAGAAATCAGCACGGGGAAATTATTAGTTTCCTTATGGATCTTCTGCATGGTAGCAACGAAATTATTGTAATTCATGCAGACGCCGCCACCGCCAGTACCACCAGCCTGACCACCGTCACTCATCAAGTCATGAGCCTGGAGGCCATATGCGTCAACCGGAGCGCCGTTCTTTCGGATGGTGTTGATCAGGTTGATGCCCTGGTCCACATGCCACTGGATGGTGTTATAGTCGTTATAAATAAGGATTGCCTTGGGCCAGCGTTCACGGGCCATCTTGAAAGCGGTAGTCAAGAATGCGTAATCGCCGTTGTTGTCGCCACCCAGTGCAGGGATAATCTTGGTTCTGGTATAACCGGAATGATACTGACCATTGCCAGTACGAATTGCTTCGTTGGCCACGTCGATCATTTCGAGGTCGGGATAGTGGGCCTTTACAGCGTCAAACCAGGTGGTAATAGCCTTCTTGGTTTCGTCAACGCTCAAACTTTCCAGCCAACCGGGGTACTGACCGCCCCAAAGGAGGGCGTGGAACTTGAAATGACCACCATTGTTTTTTGCCCAGTTGTAGGCAGCGTCGCAACCAGCCCAGTTGAACTTGCCACGGGTGCCTTCGATGGAGCCCCACTTACAGCCGTTTTCGGCGGTAGCTTGGTTCCACAGCTGAGTAAACTGGTCGTTAGGGCCAGGAGCTGTGTTAGACTGGGTAATGTTACCGATAAACTTTGCGGCACCATCGGCAATACCCGGACCAGCAACGGCCGGTACTGCACAGGAAGCTGCTAGAGCAAGGCCTGCAGCGAAATTTGCGAAATGCTTTTTCATTTCCACCATCCTCATACAAGATTTTTACACCACCACATGTTAAACTATTCTGAAATGGAGTAATGGATGATAGGGGTGAAGCAACTTCTATGGACAAAATATCCATAAGGAGGGATTGTTTAAAAGTTCTGTACAACGCGTTTTTTTGCTTATTTCAAATATGGCCGTGGTCAATTCGACATTTTTTAGAATATTTCTAGGGAGTGCAGTTGTGTAAACAATTGTGTACATAAAAAGGAATGCTATATGAACTTCAAAAAAATTCTCCTAGGGTCCGCCATTTTTGCGGCAGGCTTCGGTCTTATCGCCTGTGGTGACGATAGTTCTTCTGGTACCAATGACGATGAAATTTCCGAAGAATCTTCTTCCTCTGCAAAATCATCCTCTTCCGTCGAAAAATCTTCCTCTTCGCGCTGCATTGAAATGGTGCTGGATTCTGCAATCCTGACCAATGATATCAACTCCGATACGCAGCAGTCTATTAGCCTTAAGACTGGTGGCGAAATTCCCAAGCACCTGGAGCTTCGCGTTGATGTCGATACCGTTATGTTTGAAAGGAGCATGCTTCTTTCTGTCTACGAAGCCGACTTAAGCACCGGCCTGAAGCCTGGCACCCTGCCGGCAGAAACTCCCGTATGCAAGAGCATGTTCGAAATCAACGAAGATACGGAAATCAGCAGCTCTATATTCGGTGCAACCGATGGAACTTGGTACATCGCAAAGGATAGCGACAATGAGATCTATCCGTTCTTTGCAACCGATATCAAGGTAGAGTCCACAGAAGATCAGACCATAGGTCAGCTGAAGCTATACTACTACAAGAAGAAAGATCTTCGCTAAGCTTACGATTGTTCCGCAAAGAAGCCTCCCCTTGAGGGAGGCTTTTTGTCTATTTATAAGGGTGCAATATGTATTCATATCCCCCAAAAAGAATGTATTTTCAATAGAGTCTGCACTTCTTTTTGAGACCCGTTATGAACTTTGCTCGTGGAATTTTTGCAATGGCTTTGGCTTGCACTTCGGCGTCCTTTGCCGATGTGGTGTTTTCTGCGGATTTTGAAAATCGTGCTGCTGGTCAGTACACCAATAAGATGGCCCAGGAGGATTTCCCTAAAAAAGCGGGCGTTTCTAGCTGGTATGCCATGGAACAGAATGGCGGCCAGAATGCAAAGATTGTGCAGGACGATGAAGAGCACGGGATGGTTCTGCAGCTAAAATATCCCAAGGGTTGCGTAGGGCCCAACGACGAAGGCGAACGCCCCGCCTGCGCCGGGCAGGTGAAGCAGCCGCTCGATGTTTCTGCAGAAGAAATGTGGGTGGCATACGATATTCAGTTTGAGCCAGGCTTTGAATTTGTAAAGGGCGGCAAGCTACCGGGACTTTGTGGCGGCAAATGCTACACCGGCGGAAATCGCCCCTCTGTTGGCGACGGCTGGAGCGCCCGCATCATGTGGCGCGCGGAAGGTGCCGTGGTGCAGTACCTCTACTTTGTGGATCAGGGCAGTACCTACGGCGATGACGCCAAATGGAATCTGGGCGAGACTGCGGAACAAAAACATTTTGTGCCGGGAACATGGCACCATGTGGTGACCCGCGTGGTCATGAATTCTGTAACTACAGAAGGCAAGGGCGACAAGAACGGCATTGTGCAAAGTTGGTTCGACGGTGAACTTTCCCTGGACTTGGATACTTTGCGCTTACGTGATTTCCAGGATCAGAAAATAGACGAGTTCTATCTCTCTACATTCCACGGCGGAAACGACGATACCTGGGCACCCACTAACGATGTGTTCGTGCGCTATGATAACTTTGTAGTTTCGACGGATTCTATTCCTGTGGCGAGCGCGAAGCCCGGCGTATCCGACGAAGGCTCTACGGCTATTAAACCCGCGCTCTCCAATAATCGTGACGGAAGTCGCGTTGGCGATTATGTTGGCAAACGCAGTGCCAAGCGCCCCGGCGAAACTCCCAAATATTTCAAGAACGAAAAAGACTTTAACGCCAAGGGGCAACAGCAATAATTAAATTTGCTCCCATGCCTAACGCCCTTATTTTTGATCTTGATGGAACTCTGTGGGACACTGTCGCTCCCTTGACTCTCATATGGAATCAGGTGTTCCAGAAGAACGGTACGGGCAAGGTGATTTCTGAAGATGATCTGCGAAATGTGATGGGAAAGAACCTTCAGGAAATCAGCGCAATTTATTTCCCGGACATGGAGAAGTCACGCCGCGAAGACGTTATGAACCAGTGTGCCGTGGCCCATTGCGCCTACCTGAAGGAGCATGGAGCGCCGCTATTTTTAGACCGCGCGACACTCTCGCAGCTTTACGAAAAATACGAACTGTTCATTGTCAGCAATTGCCCCTGCGGATACATCGAGGCGTTCCTGGAATCCTGCGATTTGCAGAAGTACTTCAAGGATTTTGAAATGTCTGGACGCACTGGCAAAAGCAAGGGCGAAAACATCAAGGCTATCTGTGAACGAAACGGTTTGTGCGCCGGCGCTGCGGTTTATGTAGGCGATACTCTTGGCGATGAAACCGCCGCAAACTTTGCGGGCATTCCCTTTATCCATGCAGCCTACGGTTTCGGCACCGCAAAGAATCCTGCCGCCGTTCTCCATAACTTTAACGACCTGCCGGGAGTCTTGGAAAAACTTTTCTAGAAATTACAAATCTTTAACAAAGTAACCCTTGCCAATTTTTATATAAAAGCTATTGTTCATCCCGAGCGTTACGAATAGTCTCCTGAACACCTGATAAAATTCAGGTGTTTTTTTGTTTTGTAGAAAAAATTTTTTCAAAAAAAAGGAGATACTATGCCCAGAAAAAATCCAAATAATCTGCCACAGACTTACGCTACTTGGATTTCTGAACTCAAGAAGCGTTATGCCCAGTCGCAAATCAAGGCTTCCATTGCTATCAATGGCGAGTTGATAGGCTTTTATTATTGCTTGGGTCGCGATATTCAGCAGAAACAATTCCAGAATACTTATGGCAGCGGGTTCTATAAAAAACTCAGCGATGATTTACGCCGTGAAATCCCGAATGCCAAGGGTTTTTCGCCAACGACTCTGAAATACGCCGTGTATTTCTACGATTTGTACAAGGATTTTGTAGAAGGACAAAATCGTCAACAACATGTTGACGATTTGAGGAAAATTCCTTGGGACCATCATAGACGTATTATTGATAAGTGTAAAAATTCCCCTAAAAAGGCTCTTTTCAGAGCCGTTACTAACTTCACAACGACTTTACCTAAGGAGCAGGGGGATCTGGCTCGTGAATTGACTCGAGACCCGTATTGCTTTGACTTTGTGGAAGTTCGTAGCGATTTTGAGGAACGGGAATTGAAAGACGCTCTGCTCAAGAATATTGAAATGTTCCTGATGGAACTTGGTCGCGGTTTTGCCTACATAGGGCGAGAATATCGTTTGCAGGTCGGTGAAACTGAACAATTTCTGGATATGCTTTTTTACAACACCAAGTTGCATTGCTATGTGGTAGTTGAAGTGAAAACAGGGAAGTTTGAACCTGCTTACATTGGACAACTTAGCACTTACGTGGTGGCTGCGAATCACCTATTGAAAAGTCCAGAAGACAAGCCTACGCTTGGTATTTTGGTGTGTAAGGACAAGGATGAAGTTCTTGCGCAATATTCCTTGGAGGGTTCAGTCAATCCCATTGCCATTTCGGAATTTGAATTGTCGAAAATTTACCCGAAGGATTTCAAGAGTTGCCTTCCCTCTATCAAGGAATTGGAAGATCAGCTAGGTGGATGAACTTTTTTCAAAGGAGATACTATGCCCAGAAAAAATCCCAATTCTCAAAATGCAGTTTCCATTCCGGTAGCTGTTGATACAATCAAGTCGGCCATTCTGCAAAGCCAGTACATGGCGGCTAGTTCCACCAATAAGATTCAGTTGGCGTTGTACTTTTCGGTGGGTCGTTTCGTTTCCCAGAACACGCGTTACGGGCGTTGGGGTGGCAATGCAATCAAGCAGATTAGTGAACTGTTACAAAAGGAATTGCCCGGTTTGCGTGGCTTTTCAGAACGGAATGTGAAGCTCATGCGGCAGTTTTATGAAGGTTGGTCATTTGCTGAAAAAGAGTCTAATTCGGCAGTCGTAACTGCCGAATTGGCGAATTTGAACGAATTTAGCCAATTCTACGGTTTTGATGCCATTTCATTCACTCATCACATCAATATTTTGACGGGTGCAAAATCTCGGGAGGAACGACTTTTTTATATCGAACGTTGTGCAAGGAATTCCTGGACGGTTGAATTCCTGAAATCCGAAATCAAATCGGATGCATTTCGCCATCAGGGGAAAATTTCAAACAACTTTACAGCCACTTTGAATACCCCTCAGTCTGCTTTGCAGGCGATTTCCATGTTCAAGGATGAATATCTGTTGGACTTTATGAATGTGGAGGAGCTTGGCGAACGGGATAAATCCCTTGTAGATGAACGCGTTGTTGAGAATGGAATTATCCACAACATCAAGAATTTCATCATGACTTTTGGCAAGGATTTTGCATTCATCGGGAATCAGTACCATCTTGAAAAGTTCGGAGAGGATCAGTATATCGACTTGCTTTTTTACAATCGGGAGTTGAATGCACTCGTTGCCTTTGAATTGAAGATGGGAGATTTTAAGCCCGCATACCTGGGACAGCTGAGTTCTTACCTTCGTATCCTTGATGATGAAGTTCGCAAGCCCCATGAAGAACCGTCCATCGGCATAGTCCTTTGCAAGAATGCGAACAAGGCATTTGTGGAATACGTCATTCAGGATTATAACCACCCCTATGGGTGTTGCCACCTACAAGTTGATGCAGGAGAAATTGCAGAAGGTCCTGCCCGATGAAAATGAATTGAAAAAGTTGCTGTAGAGGAGACACTGCGGAGGTTTGTACCAAGTATCAGATTGGCCAATACATTGTAGAGGAAGAACAGAATGGGACAACAGTGTTGCCCCATTCTGAACAAACTCAAAAGTTTGTTCTCTCCTGGTCCCTCTATCTTGTGTTAATGCGTATTAAGAATGACGATGAACTCCGCTTATAATGCCCTTTAATGCGGCGGCCTTTTCTTCTTATATGAGGAAAGCTTTTAAAATAATGTCCAAAGCGATGTAGGGCTTCAGGGTGAGAGACTCCTTGTTTTTCTCTGTAGATGCTCCGGCGCGGAGTCTTAGGCCAATTGCATGGTACGGCGAATACAAACCAATGGAAGTTCCGAAATCGAGTCCTGGAAACAGAGTGGTGGTTTCATCTTCTGTGTAGCTGCTTGTCCAATTTTCAATGGTTGTACAGGTCCAGTTCAGAGTTGGACCGATGTAGGCGTCGGCTTCAAAATGCTTTGTGAATAGCAAATTATAGTGAAAGTCGATACCCAGAAACAGGGTACTATAATAGCGGTTGTCGCCTATGCCTCGAGAGTCGTATCCCTGGATCAGGAATTCAAACCCAAGTTTATTCTTGCCGAAGCCGAGGTTAAAGTTAACTCCATAAATAGGATCTGCATGCGAACCTAGTTTTCCAAGAGGATAATCCAATGTGGGACCCATGCCAAAGTAGAAGTATGGAAGATTCGCAGGTAATTTCTCATATCCTTTGGGGTAATCCGTTTTTTTTATAGAAAGGAAATCGTACCGAAGAAAATCTTTTAGGCGAACATCATCGATTTTTTCAATGTCGCTGTCTGCAAAATCTATAATATCCTCTTTAGAAAACCCCAATGAATTTTTTTGTAAATACTTGATGCGTGCAAATGCACGACTAAAGTTGTCCGAGATTTCCTTGATATCTTTTTTTACTTTTTTAGATGTTAGCCATTCTTCGATTTCGGCACCTGTTTGTTCACTAAATCCGTTCAGGCTTGGATGCATTTCAATGTGTTTTAGGCTGTCGTAGGGAGTTAGTCGAATGCCGTTTCCGGAAAGAAGATTTATCCAAGCGTAATCTTCCTTGCTGAATGGAGAGGTGAAAAAGGGGTGGGTGGAATCAACTGCAGATAGCGCTTCTTCCATGGCGTCTGCGGCTTCGTTGAAACGTCCTTCTTTGAATAAACGGAGTGCTTTTTCTTTTAGTTCGGGACCTCGATTTTCGGGGACTTGGAATGGGTATATGTAGGGCTTGACTTTGAGTTGCCTGATATCTTCGTTGTCCGTGATTTTTGGGGAGAACCCGTCACTGAAAAATACTCTTGTAGAATATCCAGGAATGTGAAAAAAATTCATGACCATGTCTACGGCGTCGTCTGTTCCGTTTTTGGGTGGAACCCATTGTGGTGCGACGATGATTGGTAAATGCAAATAGACTGTCGTGTCTGCTTTTATCCAATCTTTAGAAGATGAGTCGTAAAGTGCACTGGCCCGGATTTTTATCAAGAGCAACTGGGTGAAAATTTCATGAGTGAAGTCGCCGTGTTTTAAATGGTGATATGAATCCCTTTGTATGTCAGACGTTTTGATTTTTAGTTCTTTCTGGGTGGAATCAAAGCGCTTGCTCCACTCGCTGAACTGATGAAGTACTTCTGGATCGATGCCGCCTATGGAAGTAATTTCCATTGAGCAATTTGCTGGATCAATTTTTTTATTGAAATAAAGCTCTAATTTCTCTGGGTCAAGTCCATAGGACTTTGCTGCAATTCTATATGATTCTACAGTACCTATAACCGGGGTAAACTTGTTCTCTGGATTTTCCAGTTTTTCCTGCACCGAGGGGAGGTTTTCTTCCTGCATGGAGTACAAGTTTTTGAGTATGCCAGGAAGAACCAATGTGTCTGGATCGGTATTGGGTTTTTCCCAACCATCAACAGTGTATTCGTTGTCGTTGTCCCAGCAGTCCCAGCAGTTAAATGCGTGTACAAACCCGCTTACGCACAATAACAATATTGCAAATAAAATCCTCATAGGTCCTCCCAACATAAACATAATCTACAAATGTTCCCCCAGCATTTTTTCCATCCAGATCATGTTGTACCACTGCCCGAATTTGTAGGCGCAGTCATGGAAGGTGCCTACCAGCGAGTAGCCCATGTGTTCGTGGAATTTCTGGCTGCTGTTGTCCAGGTGGGTGCTGCCAGGTTTTGGCGAAGCGATGCAGGCGTAGGCGTTTAGAATCCCGCGGGCCTTTAGTTCGCGATCCAGTTCGTTGTACAGGGCGCGACCGTAGCCTTTCCCGTGTTCGCCCATCTTGACGTAGATGGATGTTTCTACGCTGCGGTTGTAGGCGGCTCGGCCCTTGAAAACGCCGGCGTAACAATACCCGAGGATTTCTGCGGCACCTGCGCAGTTCCCGCTCGTGGTTCCGTCCACGATGCACTCCGAACTCGCGACAGTCCCGATGTTCCTTGCGTTGTCCCCAATTCGTTCCAAAACTAGGTACGGGTACTTTTCCAGCGTCCCGCGGATTCGTCTTGCAAATTCCTCCACAGAGGGGGCGTCATACTCGAAGGTGATGGCGGTGTTTTCCACATAGGGCTTGTAAATTGCCAGCAGTGCCGAGGCGTCTTCAACTTTTGCAGAACGTATTCTAATCATGACAAATAAAACTATTTAATGCTCTTTCCGTCCTTAAAGGCGTTGCCGATTTTTTCGCCTAGGGCGTAATAGCCGTGGCCTTCGGGATCGTAGCACAGGGGGCAAAGCTTCTTGATGTCCACCTTGCCTTTTGCATTCAGGATGGATTCGTCGGCGGAAACGCCTACCACCTGGGTGTAGAGCAGTTCCGTTTCCTCGTCGTAGCTCAAGACCTTGCATTCCAAGGTCAGGGGAAGTTCCTTGATGATGGGGGCTTTGACCTTCTTGCTCTTGACGGCGGAAAGTCCGGACTTTGCAAATTTGTCCGCCACCTTGTGGCCCGAGGTGATTCCCATGTAGTCCAGCTGCTTGATGTTTGCGGCGGTGGCCATGCTCACGGTCAGGCACTTGTTCGCCCTGATATTGTCCATGGTCTTGTGAGTCTTGTCGATGCAGATGGTCACCTTGTCGAAATCGTTGACGCATCCCCAGGCGGCCACCATGGCATTAGGGGTCTTGTCTTCGTTGTAGGTCCCGATGATCAAAACGGGCTGGGGGTAAAGTAGAGCTTTCTTTCCGAGATCCTTGCGCATAAAAATTTCCTTTTTCTTTTGAATCGTAAAATAAGAAATGTTTTTTTAAAAGGCCGTTTTTTTATAAAAATTGCAGTTTTTATTGAAAAAAATAGGCTTATAAGGTTGTTGTCGGCGGACAACGGGAAGATTGGCTTCGCCATCCTTTTTTAGGCAAGGTCAATCTATTTTTATGGTGGGAAGTTGTGGTAATAGTGCTTTTTATGGTATAAAGCCGCTTCGACTTTCCAAGGGATGTGTATGAAAAAGTTTATGGTGTGTGCCGGCCTTACGCTGGCAATGGGTTTTGGCCTAGCAAATGCAACTCGCCAGATGGAAGCTCTGGATCGTGGCCTGGTGGCTGTAAAGACCGGCAATGGCGTGTTCCTGAGCTGGCGCGTGTTGGGTACCGATGGCAATGCGACCGGCTTCAATCTTTATCGCGACGGTGCAAAGATTGCAAGTTTCGATGGAAAGGCTGCCTCCAATTATACGGATGCCCAAGGAACTGCCGCAAGTAAATATTATGTCCGTCCGGTTGTAAACGGCGTCGAAAAATCTTCGGACAAGACCGTTTCCGTTTGGGGTGAACAGAAGCTGACCGTCAATCTGGATCGCCCTGCTGGCGGTTCTGATTACACTTACAGCCCCAACGATATTGCCGTAGGCGATGTGGATGGTGACGGCGAATACGAACTGATTTTGAAGTGGGATCCCAGCAATTCCAAGGACAATTCCCAGAAGGGTAAGACCGGAAATGTGTATGTGGATTGCTACAAGTTTAGCGGAAAGAAATTGTGGCGAATTGACCTTGGCGTAAATATTCGTGCAGGCGCTCATTATACCCAGATTCTGGTTGGCGACTACGATAGCGATGGCAAGGCGGAAGTGGCCATGAAGACGGCCCCCGGCACCAAGGATGGTTCCGGCAAGTATATTAGCAAGGGTGCTGCCGCCGGCGAAACCAACCACACCAAGGATTACCGCAATTCCAACGGCTACGTTTTGAGCGGTAACGAATATCTGACTCTTTTCAATGGCGAGACAGGTGTTGAAATGGCCACTGTCAATTTCAATCCTGCTCGCGGAACCGTCTCTAGCTGGGGTGACTCCTACGGCAATCGCGTAGACCGTTTTTTGGCTACTAATGCTTATCTGGATGGTCAAAAGCCCAGCATGGTTTTCCAGCGCGGTTACTACACACGCATGGCCATTGCAGCTTACGACTGGGACGGAAAAACTCTGAGCCAGCGCTGGTATTATAACGCAGCCACCAAGGGATCCGAATGCTATGGCCAGGGAAACCACAATCTTTCTGCAGGTGATGTGGATGGTGACGGTTTCGACGAAATCATCGAAGGTGCCTGTGCCATCGATCATAACGGCAAGTTTATGTACAGCACTGGAAAGGGCCATGGCGACGCCATTCACTTTGGCGACTTGGACCCGGATCACGAAGGTCTCGAAGTTTGGGAAGTTCACGAAGAAAAGCCCTACGGTTACGACCTTCACGATGCCCGCACTGGCGCAATCCTTTGGAGCGCAACCAGCGATGCCGATAATGGCCGCGGTCTTGCCGCCGACGTAGACAGCACAAGCCGTGGTTACGAAATGTGGAGTACTGCCAATGGTAACGTGTATTCCGCAAAGGGCCAGGTTCTGGGCAGCCGCTACTCCGTCAATTTCCGCATCTACTGGGATGGGGACCTTCAGGATGAACTTCTGGATGGTAACAAGATCAGCAAGTGGAATTATTCCTCCAAGAAGTTTGGCGATCTGGTGACCTTGACCGGCAACAGCTGCAACTCCACCAAGGCGACGCCCAACTTTAGCGGAGACATTCTCGGCGACTGGCGCGAAGAAGTGATCCTTCACGATGGGGCTTCCAAGCTGTACGTTTATACCACGACTATTCCCACGACACATCGCCTTTACACTCTGGCTCATGACCCCATTTACCGCCTTGGAATGAGCTGGCAGAACACCGCCTATAACCAGCCGCCCCATCTTGGCTTCTGGCTAGGTGCTGGTGTCGACAAGGCTCCTACTCCGGACATTATGCTGGTGGGTGGCGAAGTTGGTCCTAGAATTCCTGCCATCCAGAAACAGGGTGCAGGCTCTAGTTTCCAGACTATCATGCTGGGCGATGCCATTACGGAATACGCCTTCGGTTACAGCAACTGCGACGGCCTCACTATTACGGGCTTACCGGCCGGCGTTACTGCAGTGCTTGATGCCGCCAATTCCCGCTATGTCATTAGCGGAACTCCCGAAAAGGCTGGCGTCTACAACATTTCCATTACCACAAAGGGAGGCTCTACCGAAGTGGATGCCGCTACCCGCGACGCAAGCATTACTGTTCTTGCGGAAGCTAAAATCGAAAACGCTGCAGTGAAGGTTCTCTCCTCCATTGAAGCGGGTATCCCCACCGATGGCGTTGGCGTCTGCGAAACGACAAACGGCGGATTTGTGGACACCTGCTATTTCAACTTCGACAACGTGGTTACCAGTTACGGTATCTGGAATCTATATTCCGGTTCCCCGCAGGAAAACGTTACGCTGGTCCTGCGCTACGCCCACGGCAAGACAGATACCCGCAAGATGGAACTGTTCGTAAACGAGACAAGCTACGGCGTGGCAACCTTCCCGCCCACTCCTGATTGGACCACCTGGGATTCCGTGGCTATCAAGATCTCCCTCGACAAGGGCGTGAACGTTCTGAAACTTCAGTCCGTTTCAGAACAGGGCGGCCCCAACATTGACCAGCTGGAATTTGACATTGCTGGTATTGTACTTGCCGCAGATTCCTCCATCGTGGATTCCGATGACGAAGAGGGCGAAGGTGGCGACGAAAATACCGATGCCATTGACGCTCCCTTGCACTTTGGCGCAGCTGGTATGGCTCAGATCCAGGTATTCAATCTCGTAGGCAACCGTGTGGCAACTTTCAGTGCAGAATACACTGGCGACATTTCGAGCCTAAGACAGCACATGAACGCCCTGCCCAACGGAATCTATATGGTCCGTGTAAAAGTGGGAAACCGCGCTCAGATGATTCGCTATAATTTGAGATAGCTTTCGATTCCGCAGAAATACCGTATTTAAGTCCCTACGGCAAACGTTGTAGGGACTATTATTTTATATTGAATTGAAGATTTTATTTTTACCTAATCTTTACAAACGAATGCTTGCCAGAATTAGGGGTAATACTATATTCTGTCCCGAGCGTTTCTGATAGTGCTCCGAGACACCTGATTTAATCAGGTGTTTTTCTTTTTAAGGAGTACTATACCCATATGATTAATGAACATGTAATGGAAATGCTCCATGCAGGCGAGGGCTTGCGTGTGGAATTCAAGAAGGCAAAGGACAAACTGCCTGGCAATATTTTTGAGACTGTCTGCGCCTTTCTCAACGCAACAGGCGGATTCATTTTTTTAGGGGTTGATGACGATGGGACTATCGTGGGTGTGAATCCGCAGGCTGTTCCTCAAATGAAAAAGGATTTGGTAAATCTTGCCCATAATCCGACGAAGATAAATCCCGCTTGTAATTTATATCCAGAAGAATGCGTCGTTGATGGCAAGACGATTATTGTCTGCCAGGTTCAGGAAAGTTCCGAAATTCATCGCTGTGATGGGGATGTTTACCTGCGTAGTGATGACGGCGATTATGTGACTCGCAATACCAACGTGCTTTCGGGTGTGCTGACCCGTAAGCTGGGACTTTTTACAGAGAAGCGCCCCATGCACGGATTTACTATGGCGGACTTGCGCCCGGAACTTTGCCGCAAGGCGCAGAACCTGATGGCGGTGACATTCAATAACCACCCGTGGGCGAATTTGTCCTTTGAAGAACTTTTGCAGTATGGCGGTTTCTATACGGTGGATCGTAATACCAATGAACGCTGCTTGAACCTTGCAGCGGTTCTGATGTTCGGTACGGATGAGGCTATTTTCAGAGCGGATCCGGCATTGCTTTTTGATTGCCTGCTGCGCCGCGAAGATGAAATCCGTTACGATGATCGCGAGATGATTCGCACCAACCTGATTGAGACCTACGAGCGGGTGATGGATTTTATTGCGAAGTATCTGCCGGATCCATTTTACCTGGAAGGAGACCAGCGCATCAGTTTGCGAGGTAAGATTTTCCGTGAGGCGGTTTCAAATATCATTTCCCATCGCGAATATATGCATGGGTCGCCTGGTCGAATCATGATTTACAAGGACCGCGTGGAATTCACCAATCCCTGCGTTCAGTATTACATCGATAGGATTACCCCTGCAAACTTGGAACCTTTTGCCCGTAACCCGACCATCTGCAATTTTATGGTCCAGATGGGCCGTTTTGAGCGCCTCGGCTCCGGTGTGCGGAATACCTGGAAATACTTGCCCATTTACGCCAAAGGGGCGTTGCCGATCTTCGAGGAGACAAAATACGGCTTTAAGTTGACGCTTCCGTTGAACGGTACCCCCAAAGTCACCCCCCAAGTTACCCAGCAAGTCACCCCCCAAGTTACCCAGCAAGTCACCCAGCAAGTCACCCAGCAAGTCACCCAGCAAGTTGATGGGTATGTGTGGGCACTGTTGAAACATTTAGATGGGGAGATGGGGCGCCGTGAATTGATGCGAAGGCTGTATTTAAAGGATAGGAACAATTTTAGTTGGAAATATTTGCTTCCCGCACTTGCTTTAGGCTATGTAGAGCAGACGGTTCCAGATAAGCCGAACAGCCGTACTCAAAAGTACCGCCTGACAGAACTAGGGAAACAGATACTTGCAGATTTAAACAAGGAGATGTAGCAAAACACTCAAATAAACACGAACTTTCTACATCTTGAGTACGTTTTTTAAGCTATATTCAACGTAAATAGAGAGTTTCTCTTGTTCACGGCTAGAAAACTTCGACACTTTCAAGACACAGTGAATAAGACAGAAACGAACACGTCTGCCGTCAAGTTTATCTTGGCGACATCGTTTAGTTGTATGCATATTTGCTTGTCATATGTGCATTGCTGGATGACCAGTTTTGGGGCGTGGATCGTTCGTGTTTATTTGTGTCAGGTTGTCGAAGGCCTCTAGCTGGTAAATGCGTTCGATTCCACGCCTTCTTTTTTTTGAAACGTCGAAGAATGTTGAATAAGGGTTGCTCTTGGTGAGTTTTGCTCTTGTTCTCAGCTAGGAACCTTCGACACTCTTTTGCACAAGGAATAAGACGAACCTCGAAAGCCCATGATGCCATGGGCGTATTGCACCCTGGGGGTCGTGTACCCAGTGGTCTAGACCCTCGCTTTCGTGCATGCGCGCCAAGGCGTTTTTGGTGTACGCCCACTTTGCTGATGCAGATGGGATAAGCGAGTTTTGTTTTTGAATTGTACAGTGTCTTAGTGAATCGCTCTAAACGGGGGTTGAACTCAAGTTCAACCCTTTTCTGTCTGGAGTGCGCATGGCTGACGAAAGTCAGATAAAGTCTAAGGAAAGAGTCGCCAACCATGGTGAGGTTTTTACTGCAGAGCGTGAAGTGAATGCCATGCTTGATTTGGTCAAGCAGGAAACTGAACGCATTGACTCCAGATTTTTGGAGCCAGCTTGCGGTACAGGCAATTTCTTGGTGAAGATTTTGGAACGTAAGCTTGACGTGGTCAAGAAAAAGTACAAGCGCAGTCCTCTTGATTTTGAAAAGAATTCCATTCTCGCTTTAAGCAGCATTTATGGGGTTGATATTCTGCAGGATAATACGGAAGCTTGCAGGGAAAGATTGTTTGGCATTTGGAATAAAGCCTACAAATCCGTGTGCAAAAAAGACGTTGATGAAAATGCGCAAAAGTCTGCGCAGTTTATTCTTGAAAAGAACATTGTCTGTGGCAATGCGTTGAGTTTGAAAAGAGTGGATGGCGAAGGCAACGATACTAGCGAACCCATTGTGTTTTCGGAATGGGCGTTTGTAATGGGCGCAAAAATGCAGCGTAAGGATTACACCTTCGATGAGCTTTTAAACAAGGCTAGTGAAGCGGAAAATGATCCGTCTCTTGCCTTGAATGACGAAGGACATTTTTTACAACAATACGTTTCTGATTACAGGAGGGTCTGGGAAAATGGCTGACCTTAAATTGTATAATCCTGACGTACTCAGTTGCCTTGCCAATTTGAGTAACGATGAAGTGTTTACTCCGCCGGAAGTTGTGAACCGTATGTTGGACATGCTTCCGCAGGAATTATTTGAAAGCGAAGATACGACTTTCTTGGACCCTTGTTGTAAAACAGGTGTTTTCCTTCGTGAGATCGCCAAGCGTCTTTTGAAGAATCAGATGCCTGGTTATGAAGAAGCTGTCGAAGAAATCAATGCGAAAAAGCGTAACGATGAAAAGCTTTCGCCCGAAGAAAAACATTTCATGAACGAATTGCAAAAGACTGTGGATCACATTTTCCACAAGCAGCTTTATGGCATTGCTATTACCGAAATGACGAGCCTGCTTTCTCGCCGTAGTGTTTATTGCACCAAGCATCCTGATGGAGAATACTCCATTTCAAAGTTTGGTCGTGCTGATGGCAATATTCGCTTTAAGAAAATTCAGCACACATGGGTGGATGGCAAATGCAAATATTGTGGAGCCAGCGAAAGTCAATACGATCGAGATGATACTCTTGAAACTCATGCCTACGAATGGATTCACACCGAAAATTTAGAGGGAATTTTTAACATGAAGTTTGATGTAATTATTAGCAACCCTCCGTATCAGCTGAGCGATGGTGGTGGCACTGGTTCTAGTGCTAAGCCAATCTATCAACTCTTTATTGAAAAAGCAAAAAAATTAAAACCTCGCTATATGTCGATGATTATTCCTTCTCGTTGGTTTTCGGGTGGTAAGGGTTTGGACGATTTTCGCGAGGAAATGCTTAAAGATAAAAGCATTCGTAAGTTAGTCGATTATGAAAACTTTAGAGATGTTTTTCCTGGTGTAGATCTTGCTGGTGGTGCCTGCTATTTCTTATGGGATAGAGACAATAAGGGTTCTTGTGATGTTACGAATTTCTCTGCTAATGAGCAGACATCGCATACGCGATATTTGGATGAATTTGATGTATTCGTAAGATCAAATAATGCTTTGAAAATTGTTAGAAAAGTTTGCAAACTCTATTCCGAGAAAAAGTTTCTTAATGAGCGTATTTCTCCAAGATTGCCGTTTGGAATTACAACGACGTATTCACCTTTAAATTCTGGAGTTCCTTGCTATTTTACGCAAAAAATTGGTTTAAAATATGTGCAAAAAAAGGATGTGGATGACTCCTTAAAACTTCTCAATAAATGGAAGTTTTTAGTTCCCAAGGCTCCGATTGCAGGACAAACGGATTTTTCTAAACCTGTTGGATTCTACTATGATGGAAATACAAGGATTGCGAAACCAGGAGAATGTTGCTCTGAATCTTGGCTTGTGGCAGGAGCTTTTGATACAAAAGAAGAAACGATAAATTATAAATCCTACATATTTACAAAAACCGTTCGCTTCTTGCTGTTACAAACAGTAGTTGGTCAAAATATTACTAGAAAGAATTTTTGCTTTGTACCTGATCTAGAAAAATATGACCAAGTTTATTCAGATGATTATTTAAGAAAACAGTGGGGTATCACAGATAAGGAATGGGAATATATCGCTTCTCGTATCGGCGAGATTGGAGGTGATAGATAATGCCTGCCGTAAATCTTGACAGTTATTTAACGCCCCGTCCTCAAGTCGTTCCGACCATTTATGCTTACACCCTTCCGGGTGTTGCGTCCCATGACGGTTACATCAAAGTAGGCTTTACAGATCGCAATGTAGAAGACCGTATTAAGGAACAGCTGCACACTGCTGGAATCAAACCGAAAATCCTTCTTCAGGAATCCGCCATGTGTCCCGATGGTTCTTGCTTTACGGACCATCAGGTTCACAAGATTCTTGAACGTAATGGCTTTACCCATTTGAATCAGGGAAAGGATCGCAATGAATGGTTCTTCTGCAAGGAGAAGGATATTCTTGCTGCCATCAAGGAACTGAAAACGGGTATTCGTGCGGATCGTGAGCGCACCGAAAGTTTTGCGATGCGCCCGGAGCAAGAAGAGGCTGTCAAGAAAACCCAGGAATATTTCAAGTCTGCGTTAAAAGAAGATCCTGGCCATTCGCCCAAATTTTTATGGAACGCCAAGATGCGTTTTGGCAAAACTTTTGCCACTTATGAATTGGCGAAGAAGATGGGCCTCAAGAGAATTCTGGTGCTAACTTTCAAACCTGCAGTAGAAAGTGCCTGGGCAGATGACCTTGCCCATCATGTAGATTTTAAAGGCTGGCAATTTATTTCCAATAAGGACGCCAAGGAAATTGGCCATACCATTGATTCGGAATTTGAATTAGCAGACAAGGGTAAACCTATCGTCGTCTTTGGTTCTTTTCAGGATTTGTTGGGAACCAATGACCACGGCGGCATCAAGGCGAAGAATGAATTCATTCACACGACCAACTGGGATTTAGTTGCCTTTGATGAATATCATTTTGGTGCTTGGCGTGAAAATGCTAAGAAACTTTTTGAAAATACTGACGAAGAAGCTAACGCTGACTTTGACCAGGAAAAGTATCAGAAGGAAGAAGCCGCAAACGCATTTAATGAAACGTTCCTTCCTATTACCACAAAATATTATCTGTACCTTTCGGGTACGCCGTTCCGTGCCTTAAACTCTGGCGAGTTCATTGAAGAGCAGATTTTCAACTGGACTTATTCCGATGAGCAGCGTGCAAAAGCAGAATGGCACGGCAAGGATAATCCTTATGCAAGCCTCCCGCGAATGGTGATGCTCACTTACAAGATTCCAGAAAGTATTCGCCAAATTGCTGTTGGCGGAGAATTTGATGAATTCGATTTGAATGAATTTTTCAAGGCAGAAGGAAAGGGAATTCTTGCAAAATTCAAGCACGAAAATGAAGTGCAAAAATGGCTGAATCTTATTCGTGGTTCCTATTTGCCTTCCAGTGTTGATGATTTGAAATTGGGCCAGGATAAACGTCCTCCTATGCCTTATTCTGATACGCGCTTGCTCAATGTTCTTCAGCATACATTATGGTTCTTGCCTGATGTTGCTGCTTGTGATGCAATGGCAAATTTGATTGCGCAAAAACAGAATGTTTTCTATCAGGATTACGAAATCATTGTTTGTGCGGGCTCAAAAGCGGGAATTGGTCTTGAAGCGCTAAAGCCTGTGCGCAGCGCAATGAAGGATCCGCTGAAGACAAAGACAATCACGTTGTCTTGTGGTAAACTTACCACTGGTGTGACGGTAAAGCCCTGGACCGGTGTGTTCATGCTTCGCAATTTGAAAAGTCCGGAAACGTATTTCCAGACGGCATTCCGCGTGCAGTCTCCTTGGGATATGAAGAATGACCTAGGTCAGACGGAAATCATCAAGCAGAACTGCTATGTATTTGACTTTGCCCTGGATCGTGCGCTGAAGCAAATTTCAAGTTATAGCTCCCGTTTGGACATTAATGAGAACGATCCCGAAAAGCGAGTGGCTGATTTCATCAAGTTCCTTCCGGTTCTTGCCTATGATGGAAGCGCCATGATGCAGCTCAACGCAGAAGCAATTCTTGATATTGCCATGTCAGGAACTTCTGCAACGCTTCTTGCACGCCGTTGGGAATCGGCTCTCTTGGTAAATGTGGATAACGAAACCTTGAATCGCTTGCTATCGAATCCGGACGCAATGAATGCTTTGATGAAAATCGAAGGTTTCCGCAGTCTCAATTCCGACATCGAAACCATCATCAACAAGTCCGAAAAAGTCAAGAAGCTAAAGACGAAGGATAATGATACTCCCCTTACTCCGAAGGAGAAAAAGGAACTTACAGAAGCGGAAAAGGAATTCAAGACGAAACGCAAACAGATTCAGGAAAAATTGATCAAGTTTGCCACTCGAGTTCCCGTGTTCATGTATCTTACGGATTATCGTGAACGCTGTTTGAAGGATGTTATTACTCAGTTGGAGCCGGGCCTTTTCAAGAAAGTGACTGGTTTGGACGTGAAGGATTTTGAACTTCTTTGCTCCTTGAATGTGTTTAATTCAAGCTTGATGAACGAAGCGATCTTCAGTTTCAAACGTTACGAAGATGCTAGCCTCAGCTATACCGGCCTGGACAAGCATGATGGCGATGATGTTGGTGGCTGGGATACCGTTCTTAAGCGAAAGGAATATGAGCAGCTGTTCTATAAGCAGCAGGATTCCATGAAACTGGAAATCAAGGATAATCTCTATGCTAAGAATTCTTCAAATGGTATGCAAGTTGTGTCGAAGAATTCGTCCGGTAAGGTTATTGAGTTTCCGAAAAAAGGAAATTCTGCTCAGGCTGTGTTGGCGCAAAAGGGTGCTGCAGAACCTCAAGCTCGCTATATGACCATCAAGGTGGGAGATAAGGTGTTGCATAAGTCTTTTGGCGAAGGAACTGTTATCAAGATTCCTCAGAACCGCAAATACATCTATGTGAAATTCGGTAAGGTGGAAAAACAGTTTGTTCTTGAGGCCGCTTTCAAGGGTGGATTCTTGAAATAGAAAGTGCTTTCTCCTGCTGGGCGGATTTTTCCCGCATGCCGGAACAGTTTTTTTTATATTTCCCTTCATGGCATTAAGACGTATCCGTTCCTTAAAAGAGATTGACCCCGAGACGGCTAGAAGCCTTGTGGCGAACTATGTGGGGGACGAACACCCTGTGGAATCCAGAGTTCACGCGACGGCAATCCAGATGCAGAAGGGGCGTTTCGATACTTATGGCGTGTGCCTGGAGATCAATTCCAGCGGTCGCCTGACAAGTGGCTTGCACTACGTGCAGGCAATTGTGGAAAGTAATGCGACTGTAAAAATTTGGGTGGCGAAAAATAGGGAAGTTGGATAATTCCCTTAAAAATGTTGCGCTCTGTTTTCCACGTGAATTTCGTCTAGCGCACCGTTCCAAGTTTCGTTATCGATATCGTTTCCGCCTGCGTGGAGCGGGTAAGCCTTTGTTGCATTGCCTGGAGTGAACGGTAATGCGCTTGCAGAATTGCCTTCACTGTCTTTTGCTGTTACGGCTTTATCATTGACGTACATGGTGATGTTTCCGCTTTGGGAGACGAGTGCGAAAAATGTCCATTCGTCGGTGGATATTGCGGTGGAATCAAAGTAGATGCTTTCGGTAGCGTCCGGCATTTTTTTCATGACGGCAAATTTGCCTTTTGCACCATCAAAGTACCACTGGAACTTTGCCGTGGAATCATTCCTGTAGGCGCGTTGGCTAAAAAGGACCTGGTCAAATCCATTGGGACCATCCCATTTTGTCCATAATGAAAGTGTGAAATCGCCCTTGGTGGGATCGATCATACCCAGGTCTATGAATTGACCTTGCTTTAGGATGATTGCCCTGCCGGAAATGCCTTCGACATATTGGTTGTCGTATGCTGGTGTCATGTCATAGTTCATCACAGGATCGTTTTTTTCGAAGCTGAGAGTGATGTTGACGTATGAAGGGCCTTGATGATTGTTTCTATGGTTGAAATCCACGCCGAACATGCCGTCGCCGAAGTCGGGAGGGGCAAAGCTGCCATCTTCCTTGCGGTTTTCCATAGGCGGCAGGTAGATGCTGTCGCGGTCATCGGTAGTTCTGAAGTCGAGGTGGCCTTGCGGTTTGTCGTCGCGGATGTATACGAGGGAAATGTCGCCTGGAGGAACATCTTCAAAGGCGAAGGTGCCGTCGGGAGCGACTTTTGCGGTCATGTTGGTGCCGACGATGCGCATGTAACCGTCGCTTTCGCCGCTGACACTGCTTTCGATGTGTCTGCGGGATCCTAGGATCAGCGTGTTGCTGCTATCCTGTGAGGCATAGGCAAGGCCGCATTCCTCGCCACTTTCGGCAAAGAGGATAATGCTTGCGGCGCCATCTACGGATAGGGTGAACTTACCGTTGCTGTCGGATGAGACTACCACGGAATCCGTGGCGGTGGTCTGCTCCCAATTGTCGTAGTAGGCGACGACGCGTGCACTGGGAACTGCAGTTCCATTAAAATTGGTGACGATGCCTTCGATTTTTGTTGTGGCGACGGAGTTGCCGATGTCCGTGACGCCGCCTGCAACATTGTTGTCGTTTGAGTCCGAGGAGCACGCGCTTGCAAGGAAGGCAGTGAAAATGACGAGAACGATATTGCTAAAAATATTGTGGTTGCAGAAAGTGCTTTTGCGGCTAATTTTCGAAAATAAAGATTTCTTGAAAATCATATTAAGCCTCCTTTTCCACTTTCTTGCTCATGGGGAATGCGACCACCATCAGCTCGTAAATTTTTTCAACATTTGAATCGTTTGCAGCCCGCGCAATGATCTTTTTGCGCGCCTCCTCCAATACTTCCGTTGCGTAATTATAAGAACTTTCGCTCATGGCAAGCGTAGTAAACGCTGCAAAACGTTCATCTTTTGCCTTGCGCTCTACAGCTCCGATGGCGTGCTGGATATATTCGCGGCGGATTTGGCGAAGGGCCATGGGAGGGATCTGCGTTGCGTCCAGCATTTGCGAAGTTTCTTCGTAGTGGTTTCCCACCTTGCGCAGTAATCCCCATTCCTGCAAGTTCTTGATGGCGTCGCGTGCCTCGTCTGTGGTAATTTGCGGATCAAGCATACGGGCAAGTTTCATGAAGTCGCCATTCCAGTCGGAACTTACGGCCAGTTCTCTGATGACGGGGTAATACCACTTGCTGAAATATGCTTGTTCTCGCGTGGTAATGTGCGTAAATTCGATGCGTTTCCGAATCTGGACAATCTTTTCCCAGGCGGATTCCCTTTTTTCCACTTGCTCGGCCTGGTTGTACTGGACGAGGGCTTCGAAGTAGTCTTTTTGCAGGGGTTCAAAATCCATGGCCTTGGCGATTTTTTCGATGGATTTTGGAGTCAGATTGAAACGTCCACGAATAACATTCAGGCAATAGGAACTACTGCTGAAACCTGCCTTGGCGGCAAAGAAACGGTGCGAAAATGCAGCGCGCAGTTTCTTCTGCTCCTCAAAGTAGTCATTGAGGAACTTGCGGAAATCATCGTAATCGTAAAGGTGCTCCAAAGCCATGCTCATGTTCCTAAAATAAATAATATTTACACAAAATCAAAACGTAAATCGCTTATTTGTTGACGCTTTGTGTGTATGCTTGATTTTATTTTTACACGTTTTGAAGAAAAAAAAGTCTCCCCTAACGATAGGGGAGGCTTTGGGATATTCTAGTTGTAGTAGACGGTGCTTCCGTTGGGGAAGGTGACGTTCTTGCTATAGCTGTTGACATTGCTTACGGTGGAAACCTGGCTGGTGCCCTGGATGTAGCTACCGGAAGTAGTGGGCTTGAAAGCGATGTTGGAATTACCGTAGTAGCTATTGGTGTTGAAGCTTACGTTGTAGCTGGTGCCCGCCTCGGACCTACTTTTGCTGAAGCCGAGAAGCGTCTTTGTGGTGAGGGATGCTGTGCCGTCAGAGTCGAAGGAACCGCCCATGCCGCCGCTGATCTGGCATTCCACCACAACGACGCCACCGCTGATAGTAAGATCGCCATTGGAATCAATTCCGTCGGTATCACCGGAACCTGTCTTTATGTAGTGTACGCCACCGGTTACAGTAAGGTGTCCGCTGGAACTGCCCATGCCGCCCATGCCTCCGCCGAATCCACCGGGACGATTGCCCCAGTTGTTGCCGCCAGTCTGCGTGTTGTTGCCGGAACCGTCGTTTCCTCCTGCTGCATTCCAGCCGTCATCGGAACTGTAGACATCGGTAACGCCACCGCTGATGGTGATGTACCAGGCCTCAAGACCTTCGTAGGAGTCCTTCACGTAGACGGTACCGTTTGTGATGCGTAGGGTGGAGTCTGCATGGACACCGTCATTGCCCTTTGCGGTAATCGTTGTAAATCCGCCGTTGAAGTCAATATTCAGATTGCTGTGGACGCCATCGTCGCCGGAAGTCACCGTGTTTTCGCCGCCGTTGATGTAGACGCGGTTCTCGGAAACGATGCCTTTGCCCGTGGAATTCACCTTGATGGAAGGAACCGAGACGCTATCGGAAATCATCACATAGTTGAAGGCCTGAATGCCGTCATCACCGGCCTTGGTAATGTTGATGGAGCCGCCCTTGATGCTTACGATGCCCTTGCCTTCGGTAATAGTGGTATCGCTTCCGTTTACGGTGCATTCATCGCTCTTGATGCCATCGCCGGAAGTGGCTATGATGGTGATGTTGCCTTTTTCAACATCTACGAGGCCCTTGCCCTTGATGCCGTTGTTCTTGGCGGTGACATTGATGGTGGTTTCGCCGCGGAAGCGGAGATCGTTGGAACTCTGGATGCCGTTATTGTAGTTGCCGGTGACGTTCAAGGTGCCGGTTCCCTTGAAGGTCATGTCGTCCTTGGAGTAGATGGCTGCGTTTGTGGTGTCTGTTTTAGTAACGCCGTTGCTGTTGACGTAGGTATGGGTCTTGGTGCGGGTGTTTCCGTCGCTTAGGGTGTTGACGGTTTCACTTTTTGCAACCACAAAAGCCTTGCTAGCCATCTGAACGTAGATGGGGGCGTCGGCGGTATTTTTGAGCGTAAGACCGCGGAGGTTCAGGTAGACGCCAGAGTCTGCCTTGGGGGAATAGACGCGGATTTGTGCATCATCGCCGCTGTAACTTCCGCTGAAATCGTATTCGCCTGCACAGGTAATGACCACTTCGCCGCCGTTCACGGTAACGCAGCCGTTGTCATTGGCGATGGTCGCGCCGGAGGCTGCATAGGTGATTACGGGGGCGTTCCCGTTGGATACGGATTCAAAGCTGCTGGAGCTCACTGCTTCGTGGATCACTTCCGATGAGGAACTGGAAACGTCTTCGGGCTGAACCATGGAGCTGCTGGAAGGCGGAACGCTTAAGGTAATTTTTTGACAAGCGGCATTGTACATGTAGGTGCTGCCGTCGATGCCGCTGATGATGGTGTTCTGGGAAACTACGTTGCCGTCTGCATCGATGCAAGTGTTTTGGGTGGGGACTTGCTCATCTCCTGATGGGGGCAGAGCATCGTCAAAACAGTAGACGACGCCGTCATCGCCAATTAAGGAAGTGAGCCCGTTGCAAGGGTCGATGTTGCCCTGCACTTCGCCCGAGGACAGATTGTCGCCAGAGGCGTTATTTACCATGGGATTTGATGTAGAGTCGTCTCCGCAAGCGGTCAGAGCCAGGAGAGAACCTGCGGCCATCATTTTCAAACTAATAGATTTCATTGAAGCGCTCCTTTGTTTCGCCAAATCACTAGAGAGAAATATAGGGTGTGGCGTTCAACAAACCAAGATTTTGGCTTTGCCGAAATGAAAAGAGCGTGTAAAGGTGTGTAAAAATTATTCTAGGAGTGTTTACGAAGGATTTTGGGTGTTGTCTGTTGTTGTGCAAAACATGTGATAATCCTGAAAAAAGTTTCTTATATTTCGTTCTATTGCATTAAGAATTTTTCATGACCTGCTTTTTCGTTAGCGACTTGCATATTGATTTTTACGCACCCTTGACTAGGACGGTGCAGTTGCTGCGTCGTTGCTTCCAGGATTTTTTTGATCGTAATTTCTTGCCGGCGGATGTCTGCTGTATTGCGGGGGATATCGCCAACAATTACTTCACTTACGTGGAGTTCCTGAAGTTCATTAGCGAAAAGTATAGCCAGGTTTATATTTGCCTGGGCAATCACGATATCATTACGGAACGTGAAGGCGTTTTCGGGGCGGATAAGGATTTCCCTACTTCCGAAAGCAAGATTGCCTATTACCTTGAGGAAGCGGCGAAAATTCCTAACGTCCACCTGCTGGAAAAATCTGCAGCGACGCTGCCCTCCCGAGTTTTGGCGACGGCGACTACCTTGCCCGCGGCTAGTAACTATTCTATTGCAGGCTGCCTAGGGATGTGCGACTTTACTTACAGGCATCGCCCGGACGCCTCCGTCGAGGAATACAAATTCCTGTGGAAGGCCCGCTGGTTCGATGGTCGCCACTGGAATTACAAGGACAATGATGTGGCCGCACTTTGGGCGCATTATAAGGACGTCATGAACAATCTGACGGCGGATCGCCCGAAGGTCATGATGACGCATTTTTTGCCCATGGAATTCGGCATGGCGGAAATGTACCTGGCCAATCCCAATTCCACGTACTTCTTCTTTCAGGGGGACGAATTCCTTCGCAATCTGGACGAAGGTTCCATCTGGCAGGCTGGCCATACTCATTCGGCGATCAAGCGCGTTGTCCGCGATAGCCTAGGCAAATCCCATCTGCTGCTTTGCAATCCGGTGGGTTACCCTACGGAACATCCTTACGAAGAGAACCATCTGAAGCGGGAAGACTTTCTGCTGGAAATTTGACGGATTTACCTGGCTGAAAAAAATGCCAGGTCCTGAAACCCGGCACTTTTTCATTTTGATTTTCTTTTAATCACAAGCATTGCAATCCCGCAAAAATATTTTAAGTGACACTTTAGTGTCCCTAAGACTGTAAAATAAATGACCCGTAAGCAATGCTTACGGGCCTAAAGTTTTACATGGGGGAGGGGGCAGAGCCCGTTGCGTCCTTATTCTTTTTCCTTGGGCAGAACCAGGTTCAGGATCACTGCCAGGAGGAACACCACGGCCACGCAGTTTTCCGCGAAGATAGTTTGGAAGATTTGCGGGAATTCCTTGAACATGCCGGCGGCCTGTGTAAAGCCCAGGCCTACGCTGAGGGAGAGGCTTACGATGACCATGTTGCGCTGGCTAAAGCCGCTCTTGGCCATCATGCCGAAACCTGCAAACAGAATGGAACCGAACATCATGATGGTGCAGCCTCCAAGTACCGCCTGCGGGATGGTGGTAAGCAATGTACCGATGGGCGGGAAGATGCCACCCAAGAGCATGACGATAGCGCCTGTGGCGATGGTAAAGCGGTTCACCACGCCGGAGAGAGATGCTAGGCCCACGTTCTGGCTAAAGGAGGTGATGGGAGTGCAGCCGAAAATGCCGGAGATGGTGCTGACGAAACCGTCGCAGGAAATTGCGCCGCCCATTTCGGACTTGTGAATCTGGCGCTTGAGGGCTCCGTTCACTAGAGCGCTGGAATCGCCTACGGTTTCCGTTGCAGAAACTAGGAAGATGGCTACTACAGAAAGAATAGGTCCGATGTGGAATTCCGGAATGAAGGGCAAAATCTTGGGGAGTGCCACGATGCTGCAGTTAGAAAGTCCGGAGAAGTCCACCATGCCCATGCAAAGAGCGAGAATGTAGCCGACCACAAGGCCCACCAGCACGGAAAGGGAGCGAAGGAAGCCCTTGGCGAAAACTTGGGTAAGCAAGCAGGTAAGCAAGGTTACGGATCCAACAATCCAGTTGTGTGTTGCGCCGAAGTCTGCGGAACCTAGGCCGCCGGCGAAGGAATTTGCGCCAATGGGGAGTAGGGAGAATCCGATAGCTGTCACCACGGTAGCGGCAACGATATGCGGAATAAGCTTCAGCCAGTATTTTGCGCAAAGGCCAAGCAAGCCTTCCACGATGCCGCCTACAATCACGGCGCCCATGAGGGTGCCCATGCCTTGGGTCGTCCCGATAGTAATGGCGACAGAGAGGAAGGTGAAGCTGATGCCCATGACGATGGGCAGTCTGGAACCAATTTTCCAGATGGGGAAAAGCTGTACCAGGGTACCGATGCCGGCGATAATCATACAGTTTTGAACGAGGGCCGCAGTCAGCTCCTTATCCAGGCTTACAACCCCGGCAAGAATCATGATGGGGGTAATGTTTGCGACGAACATGGCCAGCACATGCTGCAAGCCGAAGGGCAATGCCTTCAGCACCGGCACACGGCCGTCCAACTGGTAGATGTTTTCTGATGAATTGTTCATAATGATTCCTTAGAACTGGATTCTTCGCTTTGCTCAGAATGACGTACTTGTTGTCATCCTGTGGTTACATCCAGCACGTCGTCCTGAGGCCGTAGGCCGAAGGATCCATGCCGTTATCCAAGTTTCAAGTTGGTGTTTTTTAGAGGCAGTTCAGGTTGTTCGCGGAACTTGATGGTCTGGGTCTGCCAATCCATAGATTCTACGATAGCGATGGATTCTACGCGGTAACCTTCTTCGCGAAGGGTTGCACCGCCTTTCTGCTGGCCTTTCTCGATGGCGATGCCTAAGCCTGCCACGGTGCCGCCTGCCTGATGGACCAGGTCAATCAAGGCGTGTGCTGCTGCGCCATCTGCCAAAAAGTCGTCCACAATCAGGACCTTGTCGGTAGCCTTCATGTAGGGCTTTGAAATGAACACGTTGTTCATCTTCTTATGGGTAAAGGAGTAGGCCTGAGCCACATACTTGTCGTCAGTGCTGTTGGCGGTCTGGCTCTTCTTCGCAAAAACCACGGGCACGTCGTAAAGGTGTCCCAATAGGGTGGCAATGGCGATGCCGCTGGCTTCGATGGTAAGGATCTTGTTGATTTCCACATCGCGGTAACGACGCTGGAATTCGTAGGCCATCTGGCGCATAATATCTACGTCGATCTGATGATTCAAAAAGCTGTCAACCTTAAGGATGTTTCCTTCCTTAATGACGCCGTCACGGAGAATCTTTTCTTCAAGAAAGTTCATAATAACCCATGTGCAAAATTGCTATAGCAGAATAATAATAAAAAAGAATCCTACTTTCGTAGGATCCGGGAGATGAGATGGAAGTGAAGATCTCTATTAGAAGTTGATGAAAGCGCCGATGTCCAGAGCGATTCCGTCAGCCTTTGAAAATCCTACGAAGGGATTCTGAAGGAAGGTCTTGGTCATGGTCGCTTCCAGGGCAACACGGTTGTACTGGAAACGGGCGCCCAGGTTTACCGTGGTCTTGTTGGAAACGGTTTCCTTAGATTCTTCGGAATTGTCGTTCAGTTCCTTCTTTTCGTAAGTGAATGCATTCCAGTCAAAGCTTGCGCCACCGAATGCCATCAGGTACTTGCTCAAGGCGACTTCGCCATCAATGCGGGCCTTTCCGTGTTCGTCAGCGAATGGGGTACGGCTAATGCAAGTGGTGATGGCGTTCCTAAGGTGGACCGCAATGATCAATGGCAGGAATGGATGGACAAGTACAAGGTTTCCAGCGCCAACTGGTTTGCCTCCCGCGTCAACGAAGGCACTGCAGCATTTGCTCAGGAAGCAACCGTCGACTCTCTAGTCTACAGCACTTCCGGTGCTCTCGTCAAGTCTTATCTGGCTAAAAACCCCGACAGCTATAAAGTCTGCGGGGACTAACCCACAATCACTTTGTAAAATTCAAGGAACTGCTCGGGGGAAAGTTCTTCCGCACGGACAGTTGTAGGATAATCCAGGAGTTCAATAGCTTCCTGGATTTTCTTTTTGTCATAGGCCTTCCCGAAGGAATTGCTCAAAGTCTTGCGCTTCTGGGTGAATGCCGCACGGACGAAGTCGAAGAATCCCTCGGGAGCCTGCAGGGCGTTTTCGCGAGGGGTCAACAGCATGGTGGCGCTATCCACATTGGGCTTGGGAGTGAAATGTTCCGGCCCGATCTTACGTAAGATCTGTGTATTGGCGAAGGCGGAAACCAGCACGGAAAGGCTACCGTAATTGCTGCTGCAGGGAGCGGCGCAAATGCGTTCGGCAACTTCCAGCTGGACCATGCCCATGAAACCCTTTGTCAGGTAGAGTCGGGGCATGAGGCCTGCGATAATCGCAGTAGAAACATTGTAGGGAAGGTTGCCTGTCACCCAGGGCTTTTCGTGGGAATCCAAAAATCCCTGCAGGTCAAACTTCAGGAAGTCAATGTTTGTAATATGGAAATTCTTGCGGTCGCCGAATTTTCCGTTCAGCACTTTGACGCACTGTTCGTCAATTTCTACGGCGGTCAGATCTACGCCGCGGTTCAGCAGGTGTTCCGTCAGGGCGCCATGACCCGGCCCGATTTCAAGAACGGCTTCGCCCTCGTTTGCCGGCAGGTCGCCTGCAATTGCAATGGCGGTGGGAACATCCAGAAAGTTCTGGCCAAATTTACGACGACGAGCTCTATCCATATTTTGAAATTTAGAATTTTTGTGCGAATTGATTTCTCGGAATGACGCTCGGGAGTACGGATCTAAACCTGCGTGAAATTAAACACCCAGGAATTTCTTCAATGCGTCCATGTGATCCCGGGCGTCTTTCAGTCCCAATGCGTACAGGGCCTGCAGTTTGGCAGTGTCTTTTTCCACGCGGCTGATTTTCATGTTCACGCTGGGGCGGAAAACGAAAACCTTTCCTTCCTTTTCCCACTGGGCCAGAGTTTTCAGGCACTTGTTGTAACGGATGTGGCGATTGCCTATAGACTTTACAAAGTTGGGATACTTGCGGTAAACCAGCTTGTACAGGGGCAGGAGCGTGTTGGCTGTCTTCTGGTATCCCAGCGGTCGAGTGGTGATCACTACCTGCTTCCTGTATCCGATGGAATCCATGAATTCGAACGGAATACTGTCTGCGGTATTTCCGTCAAACATTTTCTTGCCCTGATAATGCACCAGGCTACTGACCAGCGCCAACGAAGAAGAAGCGCGGATGGCTTCAAGATCTGCTTTCAGGTCGCGGACTCGGAAATGCTCGGCGCCGCCTGTCTCCACGTTGCTTGCCGCAACATAAAATTCCGAGACCTCTGCGCTCTTGCGGAAGGTTTCGTAATCAAAGGGGTCGATGACTTCCGGCACTGTGTGGTAGCAAAATTCCAGGTCAAAGTAGTTGCCGGTACGGAGCCAGTTTCCAAGGCTCATGTAGCGGGGATCCTTGGAATGAATCGTGTCCAGGCGCAGGTTTCTTTCCCGCTGTTCCGACAGGTAGTTGCAAAGGTGCGTTGCCCCTGCCGAAGTCCCCGCATAGCCACCGAACTTGAATCCTTCATCGTGGAATGCGTCCAGCACGCCGGCCGTATAGGCCCCGCGCATGCCGCCACCTTCCAGTACCAAAGCAATATCCTTAAACATGAAAAGTAATTTAGCATATTCCATCACGTCATGCCGAACTTGTTTCGGCATCAGCTTTTTAATCGGGGGTGTAATAGCCGATGCTGACTTTCGTCAGCATGACAAAGAGGATGCTCCTGAATAGTCGCAGTTGGAATATTCTTTGTTGAATTTTCGGACGTGTCCGCTTTCTTTCAAACGGGGGTATATTAAGAAATCTAGGAAGAAGAGGACTTATGAAACCGATAATTCATGGCATTTTTTCGATTGAGACTCCCGCCGAGAACAGAGTTCAGTTTGATGATGCAGTCCGTGCCTTGCGTAATCATTTTAGTGAAGTTCTTCGCAATGCACCTGCAAGCCCGTCCGTTGCCGATGGCGCCCCTACCGTGATTGACGATGCTGGCGGCCTTCAGTACAAGACGACAGATGAATTCTGGCTCTACCAGGTCGACATTGAATTTTGGACTGAACTCGCTCATAAGTTCCCTTGCCTGGAAATTTCCGTCTACTACGGTTCCATTTTCGTTGGCGAAGACTGTGGCATGTTCCTTGCGTCCAAGGGAAGTGTTTCTGACATCCGTTACGAAAACGGGTCGCCTGACGCCCTGGAATTTTCGAAGAGCCTGGATGGGATGGATGGTCTACACGAGGAAGAATCCTAGGATTTGGTGTTTGGTGAATGGATTCACCTCGTTCTTTCAAGAAGTAGCCGCTGGGGCAGGGATCCCCAGCGGTTATTTTTTTATTTTGTTAGACGAAAAAATGGACGGGGGATACTCCCGCTCGTATTAAAATGAACATTGAGGTTTAAATGTCTGTTGCAATGCAAGATGTAATGAAGCAGTCCGGCGTGGCTTTCGGTACCAGCGGTGCCCGCGGTCTCGTAAGTGCCATGACCGATCGCGTGTGCTATGTCTATGCACGATCCTTTATCAAGTACTGCGAAGCTTCCTACAAGTGCGATCACGAAATCGCAATCGCTGGTGACCTGCGCCCCAGTACGGGTCGCATCTTGCAGGCTCTGGTGAAGGCTGGTGAAGATGCCGGCTGGAAGGTGACCTACTGCGGCCGCATTCCGTCTCCCGCAATCGCCCTCTATGGCTTGGACAAGAAGCTCCCCACCATCATGGTGACAGGCTCCCACATTCCCGCTGACCGCAACGGCATCAAGTTTAACCACCCCAATGGCGAAATTACCAAGGCCGACGAACAGGGTATCGTAAGCCAGAGTGTGGATTTCGATGAAGCACTTTTTGACGCTAAGGGCATGCTGGTGAACGCTCCGGAACTTCCTGCAGTTGAAAAGGAAGCGGAAGAAAACTACTGCCTGCGCTATCCCAAGTTCTTTGGCGAGAAGGCCCTGCAGGGTTTGACTATCGGCGTGTACCAGCATTCCGCGGTTGGCCGCGATATCGTGGTCCGCGTTCTTGAAAGCCTTGGCGCCTGCGTCAAGCCTTTTGGCCGCAGTGACGTTTTCGTTCCCGTGGATACCGAAGCTATCCGCCCCGAAGATGAAGAACTGGCCCGCGAATTTACCCACAAGGATTACGTGGACGCCGTGTTCAGTACCGATGGCGAC
This sequence comes from Fibrobacter sp. UWR4, assembly GCF_003149045.1. NCBI lineage: Bacteria > Pseudomonadati > Fibrobacterota > Fibrobacteria > Fibrobacterales > Fibrobacteraceae > Fibrobacter > Fibrobacter sp. UWR4. Next base: position 70,181 of record NZ_QGDU01000008.1, read on the forward strand.
TCTGACCGCCCGCTTCTGGCCGATGACGTGGGCATGTGGCTCCGCGGTGACGTCCTTGGCATTCTCGCTTCCCAGGCTCTGGGTATCAAGCGCATCGCTACTCCCGTCAGCTGCAATACCTCTCTTGAAAAGTGCGGCAGCTTTGAAAAGATTGAACGTACCCGCATCGGTTCCCCCTATGTTATCGCCGGCATGGAAAGCCTTATGGAAGGTGACGCCGCTGCAAGTGCTGCCGCCGGCGTGTCCGTCGCGGGTTACGAAGCCAACGGCGGCTTTTTGCTGCAGACCGACCTGAAGCGCACCGCATACGATGGCGTTACCCGCACTCTGCCCGCTCTCCCCACCCGCGATGCCTTGCTTCCCATGATTGCCGTAATGGTCATGGTCCGCGAAGAAAAGATGTGCGTGGTGGATTTGCTCCGCAAGCTTCCCAAGCGCTTTACCGTGAGCGATCGCCTCAAGGAATTCCCCACCGAGATTTCCAAGGCAAAGCTTGCAGAAGTCAAGGAAAAGAACCTGGGTGAAAAGCTGTTCGGCAAGTTTGCCGCAAAGCCCAGCAAGTTCAACAAGGGCGCACCCTTCCACGGTAAGATGGTAAGCCTCAACGAAGTGGACGGCTACCGCATGGAATTCGACTCCGGTGACATCGTTCACCTCCGTCCCAGCGGCAACGCTCCGGAATTCCGCTGCTATGTGGAAACCGAAGGCAAGGACCGTTCCGCCGAACTTCTGGCAGACTGCCTGAAGGTCATGGAAGGCTGGCGCAAGTAATGCTTACGTCATTCTGAGCATCGAAGATGCGAAAGATCCAGTGACGTTCCACTCTTTTTTGTATTTTAAAACTCATGATGAAGAAACTTCTAACAACTGCCCTGCTTTGTTCCGCTGCCACCGCCTTCGCTGGCGAGTATTGGCATGTGGACCGCGGTGGGGTTTCCATGAAGTTCCTTTCCATGCAGGTTTCCGCCCGCAGTGCCGCCATGTCCGGCGCCGGTGTGGCGGACGTCGCCCGTGTGGCCGAAGCCTCCCGCAATCCTCTGGCGGCAAGTGCCGTAAGTGAAGCGGAACTGGGGCTGAACCAGCTGATCTTTAACGAGAACAGTGCCGACAATTTTATTTCGGCTTACTACGGCCTTCCCTTCAACGTCAAGAAGTATCCTCTTGCATTGACAATGTCCGTGGATTTTCTCGGTTACGATAACATCGAAGGTCGTGACGAGTACGGCAATAAAACTTCCGAGTATGGCGCCTACGCCTGGAGTGTTCAGGCTGGCCTTGGCAGCCGTGGGGAAGTATTCAACTGGGCTGCCGCCGCCCGCTTTGCAAGCCAGACTATTGACGATGAATCCGCTATTGCCTTCCTGATGGATGTAGGTGGCTCTTTCAAGGTGAACAAGTACTTCGCCTTCGCCGCCACCCTCACCAACTTGGGATATATGGGCGATTACGATGGGGAAGACGAAGCTGCCCCGCTGGCTGTACAGGCTGGCGTTACCGGGATCTTGCCCATTGCGGATAAGTGGAACATCCATCTTTCCGCTGACGGTTACCGCCGCGCGGATACGGACGCCCAGTGGCTCTTTGGCGGCGAATTGAACTATATGGATGTTCTCTCCTTCCGGGCAGGTTATGCCATCCGTCCCGATACCGAAGACGGTATCAGCTGTGGTCTGGGCCTGAACTTCGGGATGATCGTCTTTGACTACGGTTACAGTCCCCGTCCGGCATTTGGCGGCGGTGATCATCATCTGACCGTGGGTCTGAAGTTCTAACCGTTCCTCACGGCATTCTGAACAAGCGAATATCTCAAGTAGGTTCCGCCTGCGGGGTGGCACCTTGGTGTTTCCGCACTTGGTAGCAAAGGCTCCCTCTGCTGATCCCAAGCTTTTGCGCGGTAACGGTCTTGTTCCAGTTGTTTCTGTGAAGTTCCTCCCGAAGGATGTTCCAGTCCGGCGTCGGATTGTATAGTCTGGAATCTTCCTGCGTAGGGAGGCGGCTCATTTCTCGGGCATGTCCGTAGGGCGGATCCGCGAACTCGTCCCGAAGGATTTCCCCTAGGGAGGTTCCGTGGGGCCGGAGCAGGGCGTAACGCTGCAGCACGTTCTTTAACTGACGGACATTTCCCGGCCAGGGTTTGCTGGCGAGGGACTGCACCTCCTGCGTCGATAGAGGTGGCGCTATGGAACAGCCTGCGGCCGCCTGATTGTGACGGCCCGCGACGTACCCGCCAGAGGGACTCCCGAGGTAAGTGCTTTCCTGGCTGTAGATTGCTTCTCGCCAGAGGTTCTGCGCCAGCGTGGCGAAGTCCGTACGTTCCCGTAGGGCGGGGATTTTAATAGGGAAGACGTTCAGCCTGAAGTACAGATCCTCGCGGAAGCGTCCGGAGGCGACTTCCTGACGTAAGTTCCTGTTGGTAGCGCAAATGAGCCGGAAGTCCACCGGGATGTTTGTGGTTGCGCCAAGAGGCATGACGGACCGTTCCTGGAGAATTCTCAATAACTTGCACTGGGCTTCCAGCGGCATTTCTCCGATTTCGTCTAGGAACAGTGTGCCTCCGTTGGCCGCCCGCACTACGCCAAGCTGGTCTCCCACCGCGCCTGTGAACGCTCCTTTTCGGGAACCTTCCAGGATGCTTTCTGTGAGGCTGTGGGCGATGGCTCCGCAGTTGAGGGCGATAAATGGTCCGTTACTACGCTTGCTGTGGTCGTGTATGAATCGTGCCGCCACTTCCTTGCCTGAACCGGATTCTCCTTGGAGCAGCACTGAAATGTTGGAGCTGGAGGCGATGTGTAGAAGGTTTTGTGTTTGTTTCATTTGAACTCCTCACCCTATACACGTTATTTTGGGTTGATTTGCATGGGCTTTCTTACTATTTTTACGCTCGCCCTTGAAATTTTACATTTGTATACGTAGAATGGAGACGTTTCAGGGTATCACAAGAGGCTGGCTTAGGCAAGTAGGTCCGAGTCGAAGGTTTGTCGCTCCGAATGGGGCGCGAGGCTTGGGACCCAGGGGCCGGCAGCCCAAAGGAAAAAACATGTCTAGAATCGTATGTAAGTTCGGCGGCAGCTCTGTTGCCGACGCTGGTCAGTTCAAGAAAATCAAGAACATCGTTTCCGCTAACGCAAAGCGCAAGGTGGTTGTGGTCTCTGCCCCGGGCAAGCGCAATCCCAAGGAAACCAAGCTGACCGACCTTCTCTACAGCACCTATGATCTCGCTTCCAAACACCTGGATTTCTCCGAACCCTGGAACCTGATCCGCAATCGCTATCTTGAAATTTGTGCAGACCTGGGCATCGAACCCAAGGTTGCTGAAGACCTGGACAAGCTTGAAAAGCAGCTCCGCGACGACGTGGAAAGCATCACCACCGACTATCTCGTAAGCCGTGGCGAATACCTGAGCGCTCGCGTCATGTCCGTGTACCTGGGCGCAGAATTCGTGGATACTTATCCCATCATCACTTTCGATGAAAAGTACCGCATTCTGCCTTCCAGCTACGAAACCATCGCCAAGGCCCTTTCCGACGAGAACAAGCTCTACGTTCTTCCGGGCTTCTACGGTTCCAACACCCGTGGCGAACTGAAGACCTTCAGCCGCGGCGGCTCCGACATTACCGGCGCAATTCTCGCCAACGCTATCGACGCCGAAACCTACGAAAACTGGACCGACGTTTCCGGCATGCTGATGGCTGCCCCCCGCATCGTGGAAAATCCGCTGCCCATCGAATACGTGTCTTACCGCGAAATCCGCGAACTGGCCTACTCCGGCGCAAGCGTCCTTCATGACGAATCCATCGCTCCTTGCCGCGCCAAGAAGATTCCTATCAATATCCGCAACACCAACCGCCCGGAAGACGCCGGCACCATCATCGGCCCCACTCCGGAATCCACCAAGCTTCCCATTACCGGCGTTGCAGGCCGTAAGGGCTTCTCCATGATTTACATCGAAAAGTCCATGATGAACAAGGAAGTTGGTTTCGGTCGCCGCGTGCTTGCCGTTCTCGAAGGCGAAGGCCTTTCCTACGAACTGTGCCCCAGCGCCATCGACTCCATGAGCATCGTTGTGGATACTAAGAAGCTGGAAGCCGTTGAACACGTGGTCATGGAAGACATCACTCAGCAGATGCATCCGGACCGCATCAAGATCTTCAAGGGCATCAGCCTTATCGCTACCGTTGGCCATGGCATGACCAACAAGATCGGTGTTGCTGCAAAGCTCTTCACCGCCCTTGCAGAAAACAGCGTCAACGTCCGAATCATCGACCAGGGTTCTTCCCAGATCAACATCATCACCGGTGTGGATGAAGACGACATGAACAAGGCCATCAAGGCCATCTACGACGCATTCACTAAGTGATACGCCGCAAGCGGCGTGTCATTCCTTCGACAGGCTCAGGACAGGCTCTGAGCGAAGCCGCAAAGCGGCGAAGTCGAAGGATCCAGTGACGAAAAAACAGCCCGCAGTTCAACGCTGCGGGCTGTTTTAGTGAAGAAAAGTTATGCTAGGATTAGCATCCTCGACAAACGAGGGCGCCTTTTGAACATCTGCAACTATGACAACCATCAAGGAAGAATGTTTCTCCCTCTTCCTTGTCTGTGGGACATGTGTTGATATACTCCCACTTTTCATTCGTACAAGTGTAATACCCTTCTCTAGATGAGGATATTGATGCAATTTTACCTTCAATTTCTAATGTGCATATCCCATTTTCATATTCCAACTGCGTTACAGGTTCCCAGGTTTCATTTTTACACAAGTAAAAATCATTTTCGAATGACACAAGTTCGTTTTCTCTGCTAGTATTGCAATTCCCGTATGAATAAGGCGTTTCGATCCAAGCGCCTTCAGAACACATATAGTATACACCCCCGATAGGGCCTTTTTCTATTTCATTCTCTTTATGGGAGGTGCATGCTCCATAGGTGTATGTAGCCCAGTCTGTTTTTTCCCATTTAGAGCTATGGCAGATGTAGAATGCATTTCCATATTCGTATACGGAATTTTCAGTTTCACATGACTCTGGTAGAGGATCTTTCACGCAACGGATACTTCCGAAACTTTGTGAATGTCCGTAGATTTGTGATGATAGTTGATCAGAACTTAAAAAAATGAATTCGTTGTACCAATCAGCTCCAACGTCGTATTTGTCATTGAAATTTGGGATTCCTGCAAAACCATACTTGTCTTCGTATTTGGTGCCCCAGCCAATACGAGATTTGAGATTTTCTTCTCCACCAACAATATCATATAGTTTATCCCAATCTTTTGATGTTGGGAGGCGCCAACCATTTGGGCAAATCCCTTGAATAGAGGTGTCGAATAGACAGTTCTTCCCAGCTCCGCATTTTTTTCCGAATTCTTTATAAATTTGGAGTGAATCTATTGCTGCAGACCAGTCGTAGATCGCTCCCGCAACATCGCATTTTTTTTCTTCAACGGTCCAGTTTTCATATTCTCGGGCGCCACACCAAACATGTTTTTTTAGGGATGTAGTGCTGACTGAATCTAAATAATTGAGATTTTGCGCCATCCAAGTTTGAACAAATTCTCCTTTTTCTATGGTGACTGTTTTATAAGATTTGTTATCTCGATCATCTTCAAGGATTCCGTATGTAATACTAGGATTTAAATAAATGTCACGAGGTAAATCCCATTGCATTTCTCTTGCTTTGAACCATTTTTTTTCAAAACAAATATATTCTGTTTCGTAGTACACTTCATTTATGTCATCCGCATAGTGAATGATGTCCATTTCTCCTTGGCGTCTAGCTGTACAACCGTTTATTTCAGAGTGATCTTCTTCTGAAATGCTAGCTCTCCAACCATTATTGTCTTTGTCAAAGACGTAATATTCGTTGACATTGACGTTGCCTGTTTTCCAGGCTCCATCGATTGTATCGGGTACCCAACCGTACGTATCAATGACGAATTTAGATGCTGCGACCCACTTTAAATCTATGCAAGAAAAATAGCTGTTAGATTCTGTTTTTTGGGTTATTCCTTCCTTTGCATGAGTGCAACCGCCAAAACCTAATTCACAATCAATATCGTCTCCTATTCGCCAGTTATTATATGCAGAACTGGTATCGTATACATAGCAGTTCTCTGTTTGTATTTGTCCAAATTTTGTGTCACCATCTTTACCAGACTCCCAACGATAAGTATCTACTTCAAATGTGTTTGCTTCGGACCAAGCAGAGTTTTTGCAAATGAAATAGGTTCTGCTGACCAGACCGATGGAATCTTCTATGTTTTCAACACATTCGCCATGTTCTGCGATAATGTCTTCAAGGCAAACTAAATCCCCCGAATACTTTTTGCAATCTTCCTTCTCGCAACTTTCGTAGTCAACGGCGTGACTTCCGTCAGGGCATAAATATAGCGCAGTCACTGCACTAGAAGATGAACTAGAGGATTGATTGCTTTCTGATGAAGAACTTTTTGATTCGTGTTGAATTGTGGAGGAAAGATGCGTTGTAGTGTTTGAACTTGAACTTTTGGGATGGTCAGAAACAACAGGACTCCATGCGCCGTCTTTACAGATACGGTCTCCTCCGTCAATGGTGGAAACTTGCGTACCTTCAATATATTTATCGCACTCAATGGATCCTGCTGTTAATCGTTCCTGGTATTCATCTTTAATATCATCAGCATAGTCACTACAGGCGTTGAGAAGTAAAAGTATGGAGATGGATAATAATGCGTATAACTTTTTCATTATGATATCCCCTAAAATGCGAAAGACAGACCGACGCCAATGGCGCCTACAATTGCGGTGATAATACCGGCGGTTCTTAACTTTTGGCCATTTTCGGCATCTTTCAAATTCTTCTTGTATTCCGCAGTATTCTTGAAACCCTTCTCGCTTGCGCTCTTTGCGTTGCTGTTGCCTACTATTGCGAGAATGGCTCCTGTTGCAGTGACTGCTCCGCTTGCAGCAATCAATCCCCAATGAAAATCTTTAGAATTTTCAAGTGATGTTTCTGGAATGTTTGTAGGAATTTCTGCAGGAGTTTCTGCTGCTACTTCAGTTGGTTCTGGAATTGCGATTGGCGTAGGCTGTGGAGGTTCTCCCATGGAATGTGTGATTTTTGTGACTTCATGCCATTTTAGTTCGGTTTTCACTTCTTCGGCATAGGTAGAGTCGCCTACAGTAATTTGGGAGCAAAGTGGAATAGTTCCAGAGAATGGTGTTTTTCCAATAGGGGCTCCGTCAATATATACGGTTACTTCTTGTGGAACATCATTTTTTTCCACATTCAGTTCAAGACCGCATGAACCGCGAACAAGCTTTTTTTCAATAGTCTGGTTTTTCCCTTTCTCGATGGCGACATTAAAATGAGCAGGATCGTAGCAGGGGTGGCTAATGGTAACCTGGTGGGGACCTTGGTCAAGAAGGATGGCCAAATCTTTTTCTTTAGAACCATCAACAGTTAGCGTTACGTCTTTCAAATCGCCGATGCTATCGGTCAGCGAGGGGGAAACGTTTAAGTAACCAAAGATGGGTTCCAATGTCAAGGATACTCGCTGATTGTTTTCAGTGATAGCAACTGTAACTTCGGTGTCGTCGTAGTGTTCCTTACTGGCTACAAAACGATGCTCGCCTGCTTCCAACAAAACCTTACAAGGAGTACTTGTGCACTTGGGAACCCCCTTGCCATCCACCGTGGGGAGGGCTCCTTCCGGATTGGATGTGATTTCTACGATGACCTTTTGAATAGCCTGGAATGCAAAAGCGTTATCGACGGAAAATTCTCCCCATCCAGTTCCTGCGTTTTTGACCTTCTTGAAAAATTCTTCGGATTGTTCCTTGATGATTTGTTCAACATCGTTGATAGTACTGCCTTTGCCGTTAAAACTGGAAATCAATTTGTTACCGGCAGTCTCGTACATTTCTACACTGATGGCCAGTTCTCCACTCACCAAAGTAATACGGGCTTGGGAAACGTAGTCTGCAGCGATATTTCGACCTGTTTCGGCAAGACAGCTTCCTTCACAGTCTTCAATGGTTTTGCCGGGAGGAAGCATCACATTGATGTTCTCGCGAGTCATGATGGTGAAGTTCTGCTCCGCAGGTAAGCTTTGAATTGCAAGACCTCGTAAAACGTCGGTAAGGTAACGGCGTTCTTCCGTGGAGATTTTATCCTTTGCGGAAGGTTCCGAAATGGTTTCAAGAATTGCAACGTATTTTGCCCACAGAGTCTGAGGGACAATGCAAAAGGCTAATAAAAGAAAGAATAGACGTTTCATAGGCGAATTTGTATTAAGCTGTAATGTAAATATATATTATCATTTCGTTTTGAGCTTGATTACCTAAATTTTGGATGGGAAAAATTGAGGAGAATCAAATGAGGGTGTGTGTGTCTCCTTTTTGTCTTTTGGCAAATTTTTATATTACCCCACATGAATCGTGCAGATGAGATAGTCCTGATGCAGGTGCGGCTTGTGCGACTTGCTGTAAAGACCTGGAACAAGAGTATGCAAGAAATTGCAGGACTGTTTTCTGTCAATGGCGTTTATGGATATATCCGTGAAATGTACGAGGAATTCCATGTCCAGGGGGATGCCGCAAACCTTGAAGAGGTCGGTGTGTTCCTGAAGTCAAAGGGAGTTGTGCTATGAATGAAAAGGTGACTCTCTATCATGGAAGCTATTGCGCCGTTGAACATCCGGATTTGGCGTTCTGCAGCAATGCAAAAGATTTTGGCCGTGGATTTTATCTGACAACGAACGAAATTCAGGCGAGAAACTTTGTTAAAACATCCATTAAGAAGGCCGCAAGTCGAGGCGTCTATTTTTCGGATCATGGTCGCGGTTTTGTAAATGTCTATGAATGTGTTCTTGATAATTCCCTGCAGACATTTACATTTGAAAATGCGGATTTATCCTGGCTGCATTGTGTTGCTGCACATCGTAGCGAAGGTGTTTTCCCTGGCGAAGTTGAAAAGTGGCGAAGCTACGATTTGATTTGTGGAAAAATTGCCAATGACAAGACAAATACTGTGATTTCTGCATATATAGATGGCCTCTATGGCCCTGTAGAATCAGATAGGGCTGGTGAAATCGCAATCGGTTTTCTGGAACCGGAAAATCTGGTGGACCAGTGGTGCTTCAGAAGTGTAAAGGCTCTGGGTTGCCTTAAGTTTGTGAAGGCGGTGCGTCTATGAGTCTTGAACGGGAGATTGAATTTTCCATGTGCCTGTTGGCTCAGATGGCTATTCGAAAGTTGGCAAAAATGCAGAACTGTTCCGATGACGAAATGGCTGCCGTATTTATGCAGTCCACTACTGCGCAAATGCTTTTTGATCGTGAGACAGGGCTGTTTGGTTACGGCCCCGATTACATAGCCAATGAATATATGGAAGAACTGGCTCGGAATTTGAAAATTGCATCGGATATCTGCGCGACTTATAAGGCGTAGTTGCGCCGCTGCAAAACGTCCTTACTTAATCCTATCCCCGCAATATTCCTTGCGGCCGCAGTTCTTGCAGTGGGCGCCCATCCATAGGGTGTCAAACTGGTTGATGGCGGCTTCGACGATTTGTGGGTCGTTGGTGAGGATGCCTGCTTCGAAGTTTCGCTTCAATGCGCTCTTCATGCCGATGCCGGCGCCGGTCAAATTGGCAGATCCGATGTAGGCTACTTCCAGGTCGAAAATCACCATCTTGAAATGGACGCGGGGGCAAAGCACGCGTCACACCGCGTTTCAGCAGGCCCGCAATTTGCCCCAGCAGGGGAATGGCCTCGCCGTTCTGCGTTACATACAAGTCCTTGATGTCGGCGGTACCGATCCACAGGGTGTCACGAACTTTAGCGATGCGTTCAATGACTTCGCTGTAATGTTCCTCGTTGGCGATGTACTTGGTAAAGATTTCAGACACTATGCAAAATCCCTGCCGTCAATCTCACTGATGTTAATCTGACCGAGATTTTCCACCTTTGCCAAACGATTGGCCTGGCGCTCGATGGTCTTTTCAAAGAGGTTGCGGACAAAACGACCGTTACCGAAATGGGAATCCTTTTCGCGGACTGCCTTCTCCACGCATTCTGTCAGAGCTGCCCGCGCAGAATCGTTCAAAATGTAATCGTACTTATCCACCAGCAACTTGAAAATTTCTTCCAGCTCGCTTTCGGAGTAGTCCGGGAAGTTGATATAGCGATTGAATCTTGAGGCGAGGCCGGGATTGGAATTGACGAAGTTCTTGATTTCGTCGGTGTAGCCAGCGATGATGACCACCAGCCGGTCGCGATCATCTTCCATACGCTTTAGCAAAGTATCGATGGCTTCCTGTCCGAAATCATTTTCGGAACTTCTGGAAAGAGTGTAGGCTTCATCGATGAACAGCACTCCATTCAATGCACTGTCAATGACCTTATTTGTCTTGATGGCTGTTTGTCCCATGTAGCCAGCTACCAGATCGCTACGGGATGCTTCTACTAGATGACCGCTGGAAATTACTCCCAGGGACTTCAGAATCTGCGCCATAATGCGGGCGATAGTGGTCTTGCCGGTGCCAGGATTTCCAGAGAAAACCAGATGGTAGGAAGTAGGCGGAACGGACAATCCCTTCTTCTTTCTTTCGTTCTGAATTCTCAGGAAATTACGGAAGGTAATCACTTCCTGCTTCACGGAGGAAAGACCGATCAAAGCGTTCAATTGCTTTTCGGCGTCTTCTGCGCACTGCTGGGCGGATAAGGTCGTAACCTTTGCGGTAACGGCAGCTCCATCCATATCGTTTTCAGAATCACAAGCATCCTTGTACTTGATGGTTCGGGGACTGAACTTAATATCTCTCGTTCGGTTAGCGAAACGATTTCCGCCAATGTATCTTTCCATGAACTGCAACCATTGAATTTCAGTCAAGGTCAACTTGCCGTCAATATTTGCAAGTGCCGCAGAAAAGTCATACATCAGGCGCATGTATTTTTTTGTAGCGTCCGGGGAGAAATCCGCAAAGACGGAAGGGAACAGGAAATAATCTCCGGCTCTTTCCAGGGGCGCGCGGTTCTGCTTCAATTCAGAAACCAGGGCACTTACGTCCACGTCATTGTTGACGATGGTCTGGAGTGTCAAACGTTTCCAGTCAATTTCGCAAGGTGTGGAAGAACGCAGGCGGAGCATCAGGGAAATGAAGCCGCAGGATTCCGGCTTCTGTATATCTACCGGATGTCCGGACTTTTCAGAAATGTAGGCCAGGTCCGTGAGAAAAATGGTGGCAAGTTCGTCGGAGGGGCTGCTTCCATTCTGGTTGGTAATGTGCATGCGGAGCTTGTCGCTTACGCCATTGAACAGCAGAAAATCCTGGAAGAAATTCACCATCTTGGAAATGGTGGGCTCCAGCTTCTGCATGTATTTTGCAAGCAGCGGGTTAATGACTGCCTCAGGAGCGACCTTGGTTGCCGTGGAGGTCTGGGATCCGTCGGGAGCTTTGGTGGTTTCCACTTGCTTGACGCTTAAATCCTTGGTAAATTCTTCCAGGGCTTTCTTGGCAAGGCCTTCCTTGATCTGCTTCGCCTTCTCGGTCTGAAACTGCCTGATAGCGACTTGGACACCGATGACGATTACGGCGAGAACGACAAAGAGGACTATGCTTCCACCACTCATGTTCTTCTAAATCTCCTTATTCGTGTATCCCAGACAAAATTCTATATATAGAATGTAGTATATATTTGACGATAAACTTTTCGCGGCCTTGTGGGTTGTCAAGAAATATGATTGGTTTAAAAATTAGACTTTCCTCACTTTATTCTTTAATTTGTCCAGCCATCATGGCCATGGCTTTTTGTACTCTGGTGTCATGCTCCAGTAATTTTACGGACGATCGAGATGGACAGAGCTACAGTGTGGTGGATATTGCTGGTCAAATCTGGATGGCTGAAAATTTGAACTACTCCGGCGTCGAAGTGGCGTCTGGAAGTTTCTGCCCCGAGGGTGATGAACGTAATTGCTCCAAGTATGGCCGCCTCTACAGTTGGGAGGCCGCAAAGGTGGCGTGCCCTGCTGGCTGGCGCCTGCCTACCCGCGAAAATTTTGAGAAACTTATGGCTACCGCTGGTGAAAAATCGGGTAAGGCTCTCAAGGCTTCCAGCGGGTGGTTCAAGAAGGGGAATGGCGATGACGCCCTTGGCTTCCGCGCTCTTCCCGCAGGCTTTAAGTCCGATAAGTTCGATGGTATCGGCGGTTATGCTCATCTCTGGAGTGCAACTGCCGACTCGCAGGAATCCGCCTTCGCCTACTATCTCTATCTGGATTTTAGCAGTTCTGTTGCGCGTCTCAGCAGTTTCAGTGCAGCAGACGGCCGTTCCGTTCGTTGTGTAAAACGGCAATAGCTGTTTTTGTAGCGGTTTTTTGTTTGATGACAATCTTTCCTGCAAGGTGTCTTTGACGAAGACCTGAAATTTTTACTATATTATTTCATACAAATTCAAAGAGTTCATAGATCGCTTCCTGCAAGACCCGGAAAATCCGGCGGACCGCAGTGGCGGTCTTTTTTTTTATGCTCTGAATTTGCGATGCGGGCTGCCCGCGACGAAACAAACCGAAACAAACCGAAACAAAAACGAAACAAACGGAATCGAACGGAAATAACTAGAAAAGACTTGAAAAAATTGGAGAGGTCATTATGAACAGAAAAAAGAAAATGAGGGCGTTGCTCCCTCATCCGGTGCATTTTGAAAAGCTGGAAATGTTTGGCGGCAATTACGTGGGGGATCCGACTCTCCTGACTTTGCCCTGGTCGCGTATCGGTGTGTTCGCATCCCGTAGCGAAGATCCTGCGATTGGATTTTTGCGGGAACAGTGGGCCATGTCCAAGGGGCGTAAGCGCTGTTGCGTTATCGGGACATTTCACTCCCAGGGGGAATGTGAAATTCTATATCACGTCCTGAAATTTGGCGGCTCGGCGGTATGGCTTATGGGTTGCTCCCTTCCGGCGGAACTGTCCAACTTTTGCAAGGACGCCATTCGCAAGGGGCGCCTGCTGATTGTCTCCTGCTTTAATCGGGAACAGCACACTTATGCGACCGCCCGTTATTGCGCCCACCTGGCAGATATGTATTCCAGTCGTCTCGCCATCTGGTCCATGAAAGAGGGGAGCATGATCCAGCCCATATACAATCGTGCTAAAGCGAACGGCAAGATGGTGGAGGTGTTCTGATGTTCGCGACGAATCCTCCTGACGAAAAGAATTCTCTTGACGGAAAGAATTCTCTTGATGAAAAGAAGTCTCCTGTAACGTCCGCTTTCCAGTTTCGCAAGAAGCGCCCGTGGAAATCCTCCTGCAAGCCTGTCCCGAAAATGCATCGTCAGGACTTCGAACTGCTGGAATGCAACCGTGCCTTGACTTTAACAGGAATGAGCTGGATTGGCAATGCTTCCCTCTGGCGCATGGGGCGAAAGAACCGCATTGGCGTTTTTGCTGGCGAACAGGCGCGAAGCAACGTGGATTCGGAACGTTGCCAGTGGGCGATCAAGATGGGGGCGCGGCGCCAGTGTCTGGTGGGGACATTCTTTACCCGTGCGGAACAGGAAATCCTTCGCTTGCACCTCCGTCATGGCGGGCGCGCCATCTGGCTGCTGGGTCGTTCGTTCCCGAAAGGTTTCAACACGGACTGCGCCAAGGCCATTTACGAGAACCGCCTTCTGGTGGTGTCCTGCTTCTGGAAATCCCGCTGGGGCTATTCCACGTACAGATACTGCACGCAACTTGTCTCCATGTGCGCTGCTTCCCTGGTGTTCTGGTCCATCGGGGAGAATCAGTGCACAGCCGCTGTCTACCGCAAGGCAATGGCTTATGGTATTCCTGTCGCACTTCACTCTTGACAAATGTACTATCTTTAGTTTTATGAAGTCTCAAGTCTACAATCTTCTCGGGGAACTGCAGTTCCGCTGCCAGCGTATCGAATGGCAGATGAGACGTCTTGTAGACCGCGACGCCAGCGATTCCGAAATTGCAGGAAAGTCTGCAGGCAAGGTTGGTTCTTTCGCCAACTTCAAGCAGACCTTTCTGGACCTGGTGTATGGCCCCAAGGTGGAGAAGAATGTCGAGATCGGTGAACGAAACCGTGCCCGCCGTAGCAAATCCCTGGATGCCTTTGTCAGCAAGCGTAATTACCTGTCTCACTATTTTGCTTTCGAGTTTGACCTTGCATCCGATGAGTCCTGCAAGAAGGCGCTTACCCGCCTAAAGAAAATCCAGAAGGTCATCGAGAAGACGGAAAGCGATCTGGTGGCGGACAAGGAAACTCTCCAGCGTTCCCGCAAGAGCTTGACCCAGATTCTCAATCCTTCTGACTTTCTGGCGGTTCTGGAGGAACGCGTGGTGCAGTTCAACAGCAACCGCGAAGTGGCTGCCTACCTGACGAGTCTCGGTTTTACCGATAGCGAAGTCCTGGTCTTTGTGGACATCCTGCTGTCCTATGAAAAAGGCACATGGATTGTTTCCAGTTCCTTCGGCCAGCGCCTTACCAAGCGCATTCCTGGCTTCAAGTTCTCTGATCACCAGGTCAATTCCCAGGGCAAACTTTTTGACCTGCTTGCACAAAAGCATTACATCGAACTCATTCACGATGTAACTGGCAACCAGAAGTTCCGTGTGCTGTTTAAAGTCTAGCGTCGGGACATTATATCCAGAAAATAGAATTTATTAATTTGTTTGTAATAAAAAAATCCGAGCGGATCATGCCGCCGGCAACCAAGTTTTCGTAAACGAAAAAATCCCGCCTACTAAGGCGGGACTTTTAATATCGCAATGTTTTGGACCTAGTCCGTGAGGCGGAGCGGCATCAGCAGGAAGCTGAAGTTGAGGCCTTCGCCAACCGGTTCGATGATGACAGCGCCAATGGGGTTGTTCATCTTCAGGATGACTTCTTCGCTCTTGCACATGCCGAGGATTTCGGAAATGTAGCGACCGTCGAAACCGATGCTGAAGCTGCCTTCGCCGCTATGGGTGACAGCCAGTGCTTCGCGGGATTCGCCGCCAACATCCGGGTCGGTTGCGCTGATTTCTGCCATGTTGCCATCGATCTGGAAACGGATCTGGTGGGTACGGGGATTAGCCATAGGCAGGATGCTGCGGACCTTGTTCTGCAGTTCGGTGGTGTTGGCCTGAACGGTACGTTCGAAGCTCTGGGGGATCACTGCGCGGTAGTTAGGATACGGTCCGTCGTACAGCTTGGAAATAATCTGGGTAGAACCGGTGGAAAGCAGGATGTGGGTTTCGGTGGTGCGAACTTCGATCTGGTCGTCGTTCTTTGCCATGCGGAGGATCTGCTGGAGAACCTTGGGCTGGACGATGATGCCACCGGGGAGGCTGACGCCTTCCTGTTCGATGCTTGCGCGGCCCATACGGTGACCGTCGGTTGCGACCATGGAAATCTTGCCGTCGGTTGCTTCCAGGTATACGCCGTTCAGGTTCAGACGGGTAGAGTCGTTAGAAACTGCAAATGCGGTTCTTTCGACGAGGAATGCCAGTTCGCATGCGGCAAACGTAATGCTTTCGCCTTCCACTTCCGGGAACGGAGGGAAGTCGCTTGCGTCAAAGCCCATAATGGAAGCCTGGCCGCGTTCGCTCCACTTGATCTTGGTCAGGTAATCCTGGACGTCGATGCTTACGGTTTCGATAGCGGGGTCTACAAGAG
This sequence comes from Fibrobacter sp. UWR4, assembly GCF_003149045.1. NCBI lineage: Bacteria > Pseudomonadati > Fibrobacterota > Fibrobacteria > Fibrobacterales > Fibrobacteraceae > Fibrobacter > Fibrobacter sp. UWR4. The sequence continues at coordinate 85,821 of NZ_QGDU01000008.1, forward strand.
CCTTGATGAGTTCAGAGAACTTACGGGCGTTCACGACCACTTCGCCGTCACGTTCGCCGTTCACTTCAATCTTGGTCCTGATACCCAGGTTCAAGTCAGTAGCGCAGATTTCGAGGATATTGCCTTCCAGACGGAGGGAATAGTTGTTCAAAATCTGAAGGGTGGACTTGTTAGGAATTGCTGTAATTGCAGTCTGCAAGGCTTCCTGCAACACGGACTTCTTGATTTCGAACTTCATTCTAGCCTCTCTGGATAAGCGTGGTTCCCACATAGAAAACCACGGCAATAATTGCAATTGCAACGATAACCCAGGTATTCAAGCTTTTCTTCTTGCTGGGTACAAATTTCTTAGCATCTTGCTTAGCATGTCTACGATCGCGACGACTCATAGAAAATCTCCAATTGTATTACGGATAAAAAACTAATTTTTTTATAGACGTAGGAAAAAAACAAATGAGCGAAACACCTCTAAATAAGCTAAAAAACAAGGGCATGGATTGTGCCTCCGCGGTGCTTACCCGTGTTGACCTGGCGATGGAGGAGTCCAAGCTCCGCAGATGCTTTACCCGCCTGGGCCAAAAGCTTCACGGATCCATCAAGACCCAGCTTTTTACCGACGTGAAGAACGACTCCTCCATGGTGGAACTTCTGGGCGAAATCGAAGAACGAACCAAGGTGATTAAGGAACTTAAGAGCCGTTTGAACAAACGAGTGCTGTAGAACGTGAAAAAACTCGAAATACATGTATTCCCCAACAAGACCAGCAGTGGAAAGAGCTATAGGCTGTCCATAGTTCGTGCTGTGATTACGGTATTCCTCGTGATTGCCGCAGTAGCTGGCTTTATCCTGTTCTCTCCTGCCAAGATTTTGGACAACGTAACGAGTGGTGACATTACGGAAATGCATCGCCAGAATTCTACCATCAAGAAGGAACTGAAGGTTATCCGCGAAAGTGTGGATGAATCCATCCTGAAGGCAGAAGAAACTCGTATTCTCCGCGATAGCACCATGAAGCATAGCGGCATGGGCTTTAAGCTGGAACAGACTGTTAACGAAGATGAAAATAGTAAGGCTCGCCGCAAGAGTCTTATGGAAATGGAAGTTACCTTCAAGAATCTTCTTGCCGCATTGGAAAAGGATTCCGCCTTGGCTGCAAGGATTCCTGTGCTCCATCCCATGAAAAACGGTCATCCTGTCCGTAAGCGTTTCGAGATGGCTTACGACCCCTTTACTGACCGTATGCTGCCTCATCGCGGTATTGACTATGTGGCTGCCGAAGGCGATACGGTCTACGCTACAGGCGATGGCGTCGTGGTTGAATCCCAGAAACATCGTGGTTTCGGCCTTTCCGTAAAGATTGAACACGTTAAAGGTGTAAGGTCCTTCTACGCCCATCTGGAACAGTCTCTGGTTTCCAATGGTTCCAAGGTTTCCCGCGGTCAGCCTATTGGCATCGCCGGCGAAACGGGACGTGGTTCCAGTATTGGCCTTCATTACGAAATCCGTCTGGCAGGTAATTCTGTTAATCCGGAACGTTTCTTTATAACGAAGTAGGTTGGTTCATCCTGTAATGGAGCGGTAGAATCTATGAGTAAATCTGCATTTGAACAGAACATTATCGCCATGGTGTGGGACTGCGACAAGACCCTCATCAGCTCCTACATGCAGGAACCTTTGTTCCGCCACTACAATGTGGACGGCGCCAAGTTCTGGCAGGAAGTGAACGCCCTGAAGACCCGCTACAAGGAACAGGGAATTTCTGTCAATGCGGATACCAGCTACTTGAACCACATCCTGACTTATGTAAAGGCGGGACTATTCAAGGGCCTTTCCAACAGCCTGCTTCGTGAATTCGGGAAGGAACTGAAGTTCTACCCCGGCCTTCCGGATTTTTTCGGTGAAGTGAAGAAACTCATCGAAGAGGACCCGAAGTACAAGGCATTCGATATTCGCCTGGAACATTATGTGGTAAGTACAGGTTTTGCGGAAACGATCCGCGGAAGCGCCATCGCTCCCTTTGTGGATGGTATCTTCGGTTGCGAATTTATCGAGGACGTTCTCCAGCCCGGTTTTCTGGAATCCCCGCGTCATTCTGAGGATTCCCCGCGTCATTCAGAGGAATCCCTTCGTCATTCTGAGCGTAGCGAAGAATCCAGTGAAATCTCCCAGATCGCCTGTGCTCTGGATAATACTTCCAAGACCCGCTACCTCTTTGAAATCAATAAGGGAAGCAACAAGTATCCCGAAACCATCGACGTGAATTCTACCATCGCGAGAGAAGTCCGCCGCGTGCCTTTCCAGAACATGGTGTATATCGCCGACGGTCCCAGCGACGTGCCCGCATTCAGTATTCTGAATTACAATGGCGGGAGCACCTTTGCCGTATACCCCAAGGGGGATGTCAAGGGCTTTAAGCAGGTGGAAACGCTCCGCCGCGATGGACGCGTCCAGATGTTCGGCGAAGCGGACTACAGCACCGCAACGCAATCCTGGATGTGGCTTACGGAAAAGGCCCGCGCCATCGCCGACAAGATCGTGGAACAGAAAACCGCCGCCATCAAGAACAGTGCCGGCGCACCGCCAACGCATTTGAACTAGTGTTCTGCTAAATCCCCACGTACATGTAGAATCCGGTGGTGAACCCGCCGCCGTTAAGGTTGTTAAACTCTGGCGTATTCAGGAAGATGTAACCTACTTTCAGGCGGAAACCTGCGTAAATTTTCCATCCCTCGTCACTAACGTCTATATCCAAGTCAAAGGGGCTGAAGTTTAACATCCCGCCAAAGCTAAAGTCTGCAAAGTCCCCGATGTTATTGTATTGGTGGTTTTTATCTACGTCGTAGTCACTGTCAATATGGAAACTATAAGCGTTCCAATGGTAGCCTACATAAGCTCTTACATCAAAATAGGGCGTATAGTAGGGGCGCCATTCCAGCAGGAGGGACATTCGTACATCTCCATTTTCCCTGTTATACAGGGTGTCGTTCACCACATGGTCTTCGCCTGTTTTCCTGCTGTAAAAAAACGTGACTTCGTAATCCATACAGAAGGGGCCTCCACCAAAGCAGCCGCCGATGCCCATCCAGTTTAAGCCCATCTGGTAATCGCTCTTGAAGACTTTCTGGGCTCCATTTCTCAGGAGTTGTGCTTCGCCTCCGAAGTAGAGGTAGAATAAAGGACTATAGGATCTTTTCTGTTTTGAAGACGGATGGGTTTTCGTCCTCATTGCATAGGAACGTCCATCTCGCAACTGTGTGCGGATATCGACGGGAAGGACGCTAATGCTTTTTTCAAAACGGAAGTCGTTTGCTGGTGCAATCAGTGCTTTTTGCAAATCGGCTCTAAGTGCGTTGCTATCGCTCATGAAAATGCAAGAAATGCAACGAAAGTTATAAGCTTTTAGATAGTTTGTGTCATTAGCGAGTAAAGCGAGTGGGGCTTCATAGCCGCTAATGGGCGATTGACCGTAGGTTTCCTTCAATTTCGTTGCAATTTTAAGCACCTCCGGAATAGAATCGTATTTCTTTTCCTGAACCATCCGTAGGGCGGTGGAATAGAGGGGTGGTGCATCGATGGAATCCATCTGGATGTAGTCTTGATAACGGGAATATTCCTTCAGACTGTCATAGGGGAAGGACGATAGCTCTTCTTCGGAAACAGGCCTTGAAAAATGATGGGGAAGGAATACGCGGGGATTGGAATCGATGCTTGCGATGGGTTTGAACTGATAGAAACGTTTTTCCTTGATATTGTAGGTTGGAGCGCTACTTGTGAATGAATAGAGGGTGAGTACGGAATCCTTGGGTGGTGCGGTCCATGTTCCTGTGGAATCCAAAATTTTTTGTACCTGGACTCTAGTGATTACGAAATCCTGGATTATTGGGTTTAAAATGGATGCAATCCTTTTATCATTTTCGGGGATCCCTGGGGCATTCTTGATGATATAGGTTGCGCTCTCAAGGAAACTGTAGGCCTTTTTAAAAGCGGAAAGAAAGTGTGTGCCTTGTTCTGAATCGGACCAAGTCTCCTTTTTTTCCGATTCCCAGGATGACATTTCTTGCCAATCTATTCTCTCTATGACCTTTCCGTAAACAGGGGAAGGGGATGCCTTCTCCGGAACTGCTGCGTAACAGATTAGAGCACATAACAATAATGTGTTGAGTATTCTTGCTAACCCCATTCCCATACCTCGTCTAGATCAGATAAATGCCCAATTCGTTGAGGAATTTGTTCAGACAAAATAACGCAAATCCAAGAATCGCAATCAACAGGATCACGTATTGTACAGGATGTTCCCTAAAGCTATAATCACTGTTCTGATACGAGAAATTACCCCGCACAATGGCGGTAATAAACCAGGCGAAGAAAATGACAGTGAGTATTAGGGACATTTCCCTTAAAAATACAAAAAATACGAGCTATTTCAGCCCCGAATCGCCATTTCAAAAAAATCAAATAGACCCACTTATATATATATTTGTAGTCCCTAGTACTCTAGGGGCAATTTTATCGACTATCAAGTTTTTATTGAACTTTAGGTTTTGAATGACGAATAAGTGTAAGTGCGGGATTCTGATTAGCAAGACCCCCTACGAGAAGCGCTATGCCATCATGGAAGATGGTGAATTGGCGGAACTGATCGTAGATGGTGGTAGTGCTGTCCAGATTCTCGGAAATATCTATAAGGGTATTGTTAAAAAGGTCCTTGCCGGAAAGCTTGCTTTCATCGACATCGGTCTTGATGCGGATGGCGTCCTGCTGCAGGAAGATGCAGTGGACAGGAGTGCTCCCCGTGGCAAGTTCGACCGTGATGATGTGGCTGTAAGCATCGAAAAGGTGCTCCAGGTAGGTGACGAGGTGATGGTCCAGGTGTCCGCCGAGCCCGAGGGCAAGAAGGGTGCCGGCCTTACCATGAACCTGAATTTGGCAGGAACCCTCCTGGTTTGCATGCCGGGTACGGACCTGATTCGCGTCTCCAAGCGTGAACGTGACCAGGCTCGCCGTACTGATATCAAGCGCTTTATTAACCATGCCAAGGCAAAGGATGTTGGCTACATCGTCCGTACCGAGGGTGTGAACGCTTCCGAAGTGGAACTGACTCAGGAAATGCGTGGCCTGGAAACCAAATGGGAAGGCATCAAGGAAAACTATGCTAACCTTTCCGGTGCAGGCCTTGTTTACGAAGAAAGCAATTCTACAAAGCGCGCAATTGGCGAATACATCAACGAAAATACCGATTACGTGTACATCGACAATCGCGATGAGTATTTCGCCCTCCGTGAAGATTTGAAGGCCATGTCTCCGGACTTGCTGGACAAGGTGAAGCTCTGGAGCTCCGCCGAAAGCCTGTTTGAATACTTCAAGGTGGAAAACGATTATGCCCGCTCCCTGCAGCGTACGGTTCCCCTGCCTCGTGGTGGAAACCTGGTGATCGAACAGACTGCAGCCCTCGTGTCCATTGACGTGAATACCGGTCCTAAGGTCCATGGAAAGGATCAGGGCAAGATTATTCTGGAAACCAATATCGATGCCTGCCGCGAAATTGCTAAGCAGCTGCGCCTCCGTGACGTAGATGGCCTGACCATCGTGGACTTTATCGATATGGAGACCGAGGCCGACAATACCACGGTCTATAACGAATTTTGCAAGGCCATCCGTCGCGATAAGGCAGAAGTGACTCCGGCTACCATTAGCCAGTTCGGCCTCATGGAAATCAAGCGCAAGCGAGTTCATGTGGAGCCCGTTGGCGGCAAGACTCATGTGTGCCCGGTTTGCAGTGGCGGTGGCCGTACTGCAACCCTGGAAAGCACCCTGGGTATGATTGACCGCTGGATGGCTCGTGCCAGCGCCAAGGAAAATATGAAGCAGGTAACCCTGGTGACCAACCCCTACGTGGTGGATGTGCTTGCCAAGGACCGCAGCCGCATGTTCAACTACCTGGAATACAAGCATGGCATGACTATCGACTTGATCCAGGACGAAAATGCACATGTGAACCAGTTCTGGATGTACAACGAGAACAAGGAAGACATCACAGACCAGTATAACTTTGCCGATGTGGAAAAGACGGTCAAGCCGGCTAAGCCTAAGCCTCAGAAGCAGCCCGGCCAGAAGCGCAACCGTCGCGACAATCGCAACAAGGCTAAGCGCGAAATCCTCATCAGTAAGACTCCCTATGAAAAGCGTATCGCAATCATGGAAGATGGTGAACTGGTGGAACTGGTGGTGGAAGGCGTTTCTTCCAACCGCGTGCTGGGTAACATTTACAAGGGTGTCGTCCAGAAGGTGCTTCCTGCACTGAAGGCTGCCTTTATTGATATCGGTATGGAAAAGGCCGGCTTCCTCCATCAGGAAGACGCCATGGACCGTTCCGAACTTCTCCGTCGTGAATACGGCGATGACGATGAAGAGGGCGGCTCCGCAAAGGAAGTCCCCATCGACGAAATCCTCAAGGAAGGTCAGGAAATCATGGTGCAGGTGGTGAAGGAACCCATCAGTACCAAGGGTGCCCGTCTGACGACGCACTTGAGCTTTGCTGGTCGATTCCTGGTCTGCATGCCTGGCACCAACTTCATTGGTGTGTCCAAGCGTGAACGTGACCCGGCCAAGCGTCGCGAGTTCAAGAAGGTGGTCCGCCGCCTGAAGGGTCGCGATGTGGGTTACATCGTCCGTACCAACGGTCTGAACGAATCTGAATTTGAAATCAACAAGCAGATGCGTGAACTGGAAGCCAAGTGGGAAGAAACGAAGTTCAACTTCGAAAACCAGCCGGCTGAAACCTGCATCTACGAAGAATCCGATTCTATTGAACAGACTGTCCGTGAATACTTCAGTGACAATACCGATGTGGTCTACATCGATAATCGTGCTGAATACTACGCTCTTCGCGATTACCTGCAGCGCCTGTCTCCGGACAAGCTGAACAAGGTGAAACTTTGGAACGAAGACGTTAGCCTGTTCGAAAATTTCAAGATTGAAAACGACTACGCTCGCTCCCTGCAGCGCAAGGTTCCTCTGTCTAACCACGGCCATCATATTGGCTGGTTGATTCTGGAACAGACCGAAGCTCTGGTTTCCATCAAGGTGGACCTTCACGGTAATAGCCTCAACTTGGACGATGGTGTTATCGTCTGTCAGGAAATTGCCAAGCAGCTTCGTCTCCGCGACGTGGGCGGTCTCATTATCATCAAGTTCCCGGAATTCGCTACCGAAGATGTTCGCGAAGGCGTTTACCAGGAGTTCCGTAAGGCGATTCGTCGAGACAAGGCTCCCATCAGCCCGTCTCCCATTAGCCAGTTCGGCCTGATGGAAGTGACCCGTAAGCGCGTCCGTGTGAACCTTATGACTGAAAAGACGGAAGTCTGCTCTGTCTGCTGTGGCGGTGGCCGTATCGGTACCATCAACGGCACTCTGGGCATGATTGATCGCTGGATGTCTCGCGCTCACAACAAGGGCCGTATGCGTGAAGTTACTTTGGTTGTAAACCCTGCCGTTGTGGATGAACTTTGCAAGAACGATTGCAATGTTTACCGCTACCTGGAAGCCAAGCACTTCATGAAGATCAATCTGGTGGAAGACGATCACGCACACGTCAATCAGTACTGGATGTACGACAAGAACAACGAAGATATTACTGAACTGTATAACTTCGCATAAGGAGATGTTGAGGGGAGGCGAAGCTTCCTCCTCAATTTTGTCTGGTCATCGCTATGTTGTGATTAAAAAAAGGACCCGCGTTTTGCGGGCCCTTTCTTTTTGAAATTGCTGGTGGGCTAGAACTCCAGTTCAAGACCGTTGATTGCGCCGCGGCGGACGCCCATCAGCTTGTCGCGGGTCTGGTCCAGAGTGGTCTTGCCGTTAACCTTGATCTGCATCTGGAGTCGTGCAATGTACACGCCTGTACCGACCAGTCGGCCCTTATCGGAACGCATGTTCCAGGCCAGGAACAGCTTGCCCTTGTTCGCCATGCAGCCGCCCTTGCCGTAAACGGATTCGTCGGAACACTGGATGGTCTTGGATGCGCCACCTACGTATTCGCCAAACTGGCTGTAGTAGCGGGTCTGGTAGTGGAGAACTACTGCGGTGTCTGCAACCAGGGTCTTGGAGCCGCTACGGAATTCGTCCACGTTGGTTTCGTCCAGGGAACCGTTCTTGATGGCTTCGATCAGGGTTGCGCTTACGCCGGCCTTCTTAAGCTTGTCATCCAGTTCTCCCTTGCGGATAGCTTCGAACAGGTCTGCCTGGGTGGTGGTGGAAATGCTGCTGATGGTGATTGCTGTATCACGGCTGGCTTCCACACTTTCCTTCATCAGGTCAGTAATGGTTGCAGCTTCCTTGGAACTCATCTTGGATTTGTAGTTATCCTTGGTGATCGTTCCGTTCATTACGCCATCGATGGTTTCCTGACTGAGAAGGTAGTTTTCGCCAATGAGACCGCCCTGAATATCCTTGAAGATGTCTGTCAGGGCTTCCGCTTCGGTCATACCTGTAATGACGGTGTCGTAGGTAGTCGTGCTGCCCAGTCGATTTTCAATGAAGGCGTCAAGGGTGTTGATATCCTTCTGGGTTTCTTCCAGCATAATCTTGGAAATGTCGAAGTCGATCAAGTGGCCCTGCACACCCAAGGAATCGCCGATACTCTGCACATCCTGATTGATGTTGGTAATCAGGGTGGGCTGGGTGGTTTCAGGGTTGGAAATGATACCGTAGGGGTCTTCGCCAACAGCAATCACGCCCGGGGCTTCGTTACTTACTTCCTGGTCGCCGGTGATGGTTACCCAGGGATTGTTCTCGTGAGGCTTGTTGCCGGAGAGGTCAACGGTCTTTACGTCCTTGAAAAGGAAACGAATCTGGTCGCCGTTATCCGGGAGGACTGCGTCTTCTGTGGAGGATCCGTAGATCAGAACCAAGGTACTGCCCTTGCCGCTAATCTGTACCGGATTTTCAGGAGCGCCGGGGATGCCGTTGCGCACGCACATCAGCTCGAAGATATTGGCGAAGTCTTCGCGGGATTCGTCCGAGATTCCTTCGCTCATGGTGATTTCAAGCTCGCGGTTACCATCCTTCAGCTTGGTCTTCACTGCCTTAAGGACAATGGGGCCGACGCCGTCGGTGATTTCCTCGTTCTCGGTATTGAACTGGGTCGACTTGTTGCCTTCGGTGTAGGTAAACCAGGAATTCAGCTTGCCGGTATATATGGTGGTTTCACCACCGGTAATCTGCCTGCTTCCAAAGCCGCAAACATCAGCGGTGCAGGACTTGCCTGCGGATTCGGCGGTAATGATCAGGTCGGTGTTGTTGACGATCTTGTAGCCGGTAGTGGTGGGGAAGGATTCGCCGAAGGTAAACTGGATGGAATCCAGATGTGCCTGGCCCTTCAGGTCTCTATCGTAACTTACGTACATGCTGTCGGCACGGCCATCGCCATTACGGTCCACGATGATTGCGTTCTTTACGTGGGGGATGGGAGGATCCTTGAAGTTCAGCTCGGTCCAGGTGGAAGCGGTTGCTGCGGATCCCTTGGCGATCAAAGTCACGCCCTGTACGGCTGCGTTAGCATGGATGTAGAAACTTGCTCTGCCCTTTTCGTCCAGGTTCACAGAAGAAATCTTTCTGCCGGTAGAATCCTGAATGTCCACATTAGGATTGTTAAAGGACAGGTTCACTTTCTTGTTGTAATTCGTGACGACCGCCCAATCTTCGAAGAAGGAAATGTTCACCTTGTAAGTGGCGTAAGCCCAGTCGCCAATCTGCAACGTATCCCCAGAAACTTCTGTGCCCAGTACGGACCAGTTTTCCTTGGTAAAGGCGACTCTAGGAACCGCATAGGACGGAACCACAATTTCGACCTTGGTCATCTGGGAGGGATCGGACTTCAGGGTGATTTCCAGGAAGTAGTGTCCCGGGGGGAGTGTTGCGTTGTCCACGATCTTGGCGGAGTCAATGCTGAAGGTGGAGTCAGAGAAAATCTTAAGACCTTCATAGTAGGTCTTGCCCGGAGTGAGGATTTCGTTCGTATTGGGGCCGGTCAGCTTGAAGTTGGAGGCACCGCCGGTAGTATCCACTTCCGTGTTGTTAGGGTCAAAACCGCAGGAGAGCTTGTTCTTCTTGTTCACCTGCCAGACGTCATAGTTCGTTACGGAGCCGCGCTTGTCTGAGGTGACAAAGATGGAGGCGTCCACCTGCAGGTCGATGGAAGTGCGCATACGGAAGTTGGAGGAACTTACGTGACGTTCCACATAGAAAATATGGAAGTTGTAAGTTTCACCAGGAATCAGTTTCTTGCCGTTGTTCTGGCCGATGGTGTCCAGGTCCACAGCACCTGCAACCTGTCCATGCTGACCACCGATATCCACTGCAAGGCGGTTGTCGATAAAGACCCACACGTCATCGTCACCGTAGAAGTCAAAGTACTGGCCAGGAACATATTCGAAGGTTGCCTGGATCTTGACTGCAAAGCCGAAATTATGGTTACCGCCGCTTCCGTTCAAGTTGTCATAATAAGGATTCTTGATAGTCTTGGCTTCGTCCAGGTATTCGAAGTCGTCCACCAGGAACATACCGCCCTTGTTCTTTTCGTTACCCTCGGAAATCTTGCTGCTGGAAACTTCTGCAAGCCAGAACCCTGCGTCATCCATGGAAATATAGAGATCGCGGCAGGTCATATTGGTGTATTCGTTGCCTGCATTGTCCTTGGCCACCACTTCGGGGAGGAACCAGTCGGCAAGGTGAGTGGTAAGTTGGCACTTTTCAGGGAACGGAGTGGCAGGAACCGGAACACCGTTCTTGCCCAGATTATATTCCACCATTCCTTGCATGAATCCCTTGTTGTTGTTGCTGCCGCCGCAACCACCGGAACCGAAGTCTGCGCTAACGCCGTTGTCGGGATTACCGTTACCGCTGACGCCGTCGCCTTTATTGCCGTGGAGCCAGTCAAAGACTGTTACGGGGAACTTTTTCAGGGGGCAATCGCCCAGAACCTTGGGATATTCGGAGTAAACGGTAGGAACATCGTTCTTGTAACCCTGGATCCAGATAGTGTCGCTACCGAGAGCGGCTACGGAGTCTAGGGAAATTTCGGTAGCGATCGTCGGTTCCTTGTTGACCATGCCTTCGGCGGTTACATAGTTCAAACCGACGGTTTGCTTGAAGTAAACGGTAAAGTTGTTGGAAGGAGGTGTAACTGCAGTTCTGAACCAACCGCAATAATTCTTCATGGCGGTCATGGTGGCTACAGAGTCGCCGTTCATGTAGAGGACTGCGTTGGTATTGGACCAGGGCGTAAAGAATGCGATGACTTTCTTGCCCGCGGGTACCTGGTCTTCCTTGCCGCCAGTAGGCTGTTTATCGCCACCGGGCTGCTGTGCACCAGGATCATTGCCAGCAGGCTTGTTGACGGTAAGTCTACCATTCTTACTTAGGGTTGCCGTAGCGGTGGTGGCGCCATCGGTAAACAGGTTGCTTCCTCTCACGGAAGTAATTCTTGTTTTGCACTCCTTGTCGCTATAAAAATTGATGGTTGTACGGTCAATTTTATTGTTGGTTTGGACAATTACGCCGTCTGCTGCGGATTTGCAGGTTTGATCTGTTGCATAATAAAGATCGCCACCTTCGTAAGTAACGCTTGCAGTATACGTCGCTGCAAGTGCGGAAGTAGCACTAAAAAAGACACCTAAAGCGAGAGCGCGAATTGCGCCCCCGAGGGAATTATAACACCTCATCCAGAAACTCCTCAGATCCTTGATAATCCAAATCTAGAAATACCTTTTTTTTTGCGAAATTTCAATACCCTCCAATCTGCAGGGAGGTTAATTTGCTGTTTACAAAGCCGATTTCATGCGCCAGTAATAAAAAAAGGGAGTTTTCATCCCGAAAAGATGAAAACTCCCTAACTTCTTGTTGAAAAAAGCGTTATAGACCCAGGTCTATTGCATTTACCTGGCCGCGACGGACACCCCAGAGGAAGTCCTGGGTGCGGTCCGTAATGACCTTTGTATTTACCGTTACCTTGATCTGGATACGGGCGATATATACGCCGGTAGCGGCAAGTCGACCGCTAGCGGAACGCATGTTCCATGCCAGGAACAGGCGACCATCGCTTCCCAGGCAATTTTCGGCACCATCAGCCTTGTAGATGTCTGCGTTACAGTTGATTGCGCCGGATTCCTCGTTCACGAAGTGACCAAGGCTGGTGTAATAGGTGGTCTTGTAGCGAAGAACGGTCTTGTCCGCTACGGCGGCAACAATGTTCTTGACATCGGTTTCCGTTCCGTGAGCGTAGTTCTTCAGGTTTTCCTTGGTGAGAAGGCCGCTCTTGTAGGCGTCTACGATGGTTTCGCTTACGCCATACTTCTTCTTTGCCTTTTCGATGGAAATTTCACCTGCGGAGACCTTATTAAGGATTTCTTCTAGTGTGTAGCCCTGCTTGGCTGCGGCACTGGTGCTATCCTTCTTCATGGCTTCCTTGTCGTGATAGATGGAGGTTCCCTGAACTTCCTTCACGATTTCGGCGATTTCATTTTCGACCAGTTCGGCCATGTCCAGGTCTCCCAGGAAGTGACCCTGGGTACCGAATTCTGCGGCAGCGGCTTCAGCGGAAATGTTGTCGCCGGTAAGGATCTTGGGAATAGTCGCGCTATCGCTTCGGATGATTTCCTTTGCCTTTTCAAAGCTTTCGGTACCGGGGGTCAGCGTGACGACTGCCGGGCTGGTTACCGTAATGCGCTGTTCGCCAGTGATACGCACCCACGGGTTGTTTTCGTGGGGCGGGACTCCGAGCAGGTCCCTAGCCTCTCCATTCTGGGATGGCGGGGTAAAGCGGACGGAATCGCCTACAACAGGAATAATGTCCAGGTCGCTACCCTTGGGGAATACCAGAGTCCACTGGTCGAAAGGAATGGTCCCAATGTCGCTAGCAGGTTTTACGATGGAATCCTGGATGCCATTCTTCCAGCAGTGGAATCTGAACATTTCCGTATTGGCCTGGTTGTAATCCAGGCCTTCGCTGAAGGTGAGCTTCAGCTGAGTGTTGCCGTCGTTCATGTATTCCACTTCGGCTGCGAGAATAATAGGGCCTACGCGGTCTGTCAGGGCGCCTTCCACAGGGAAGAGTGTCGCCTTGCCGGCGTCGTCCGTGTAGGTGTAATAGACTGTGATCTTTCCAGTGTAAGCCTTCTGTGCTCCACCAGTAAAGATTGCTGAGCCGAATCCTTCTGCGTCAGTAAAGATGGAAGCGGTCATGTCCCCATCCTTGTAAATAGCCTTGTAGGGTCTGTCGTAGTTGCCGCCAAAGATGAACTTTGCAGAATCCAGAACACTTTGCCCGCCAAGAGGTTTGGTAAACTGAATCCAGATGCTGTCTGCACGGCCATCGCCTGTGCGGTCAAAGATGTAGGCGGTTTCAATCTGCGGTACCGGCGGAACTGCCATGTTGATGTGGGTCCAGTCCACGCTCTTGTTTTCTGCGCCAGGGCTAGAAACGGTAAGCGTTGCATTGATTACCTCACCAAGGCCCTTCACGTAGAAACTTGCACGACCCTGTTCCAGAAGGATTTCTGTGATGGGGTCGCCCATGGAGTCACAGGGCTGGAGCATAGGGTCGGAAGTGGTGACGGTAACGGGAATTCCGCTGTACATGGCAGCCCATTCCTCGGCGTACATGATGTATACCGGATAGGAGCGTCCTGCCCACATCTTTTCGGTCTTGCTCAGGCTCAAAGGCAATGTGTCGCTGGAAACGTTGCGAGAGAGTTCGTCGCCATAGGGTTTCCAGTACTGGTCGAAGTACAAGGTGTCTTCAATGTTGTAGCCAATAGTGTAGTAGTTCGAATCCTTGACGTTCGTGGCGAATGCAAGATTCGGAAGAGCGTGGGGAGGAATGGTAAAGTAAACGTCCTTGTATTCGTCCTTGTTGCTCTGGAGGGAGATCCGTACATAGTAGGTTCCCGGAGGCAGGAGCATCGCTTTACTGAGGGCGTCGATGTCGATTGTCAGGCGAGTGTATTTTTCGGCAATGGTGATACCGCCGTAGTAGGTGGAGTCCTGCACCTTCAGTGCGACGCCACCCTTGGAAACGCCCTTACCGAAAAGTACAAAATTGGAAGGACCCAGTTCAGTACGTTCTGTTTCGGGGCTGCTGGAGAAATCACAAGCCAGTTCGCGCTCGCGGATAATCTGGTAGACATCCTTGATCTTCATGACGGTGGTGTCGCTGGAAAGTTCAGCGAGAAGCATGCTGGCATCTGTCTGAAGGTCAATGGACGTACGCATCTTGAAGTTGGATTCATCCTTATGGCGTTCCGCATAGAAGATATGGAAGGGATAAGTTTCGCCTTCGGTAAGGCCTAGCTTATCCAGATCCACGGAACCATTGGACTGGTGATGCTGACCGCCGATGTCCACCACCAGCTTGTTGTTGATGAACACCCACACGTCATCATCGCCGTAGAATTCAAAGTACTGGCCCTTTACGTATTCGAACTGGGCCTGGATTTTCATGGTAAAGCCGTAGTTATGAGTGCCGATTTCCTTACCGCCGCTGATCCAGTCAAAGTGGGGGTTGGGAACGGTTTGTGCTTCGTCAAGGTACTTGAAATCGTCCAGGAGGAACAAGCCTTTTTCTGGACTGTCAATATTGCGCTGCCCCTTCCAGAACCCCTTGTTGTCCATTTCCAGTTCCAATTCGCGACAGGTTACGTTGGTGTATTTCTTGCCGTCAGCACCAGTGGCAACTACTTCCGGAAGGAACCAGTCGTTCAGGTGTTCCGTAAGCTTGCAGTTTGCAGGGAAGTTGGCTGCACGTACGGGAACACCGTTGGGACCGAGGACGGAATCCACCATGCCGGTATAAAGATTGTCGCATCCACCAGTTCCGAAATCCTGATTGGTGGTTCCAGCCTGGTTTTTTGCGTTAATGGCATCATCTTCATTGAGATTGTAACCGTTCTTGCCGTCACCATCGCCATGGAGCCAGTCGAACATCATGACGGGAAGCTTTTTGATGGGGCAATCGCCCAGGTCGCCCGGGAAGGAGGAACTCAATTCAGGATAACCGTACTTTGCGGAAATCCACACTTCGTTGCTGATGGCCAGAATGGAATCCAGTGCAATTTCATCGGAAATGGGAATGGTCTCATGGGAAACGCCGTCCTTACCCAGGTAGGTGTCCCCAATGGACTGCTTGAAGTAAACGTATGCGTCCTTGGGAATAATTCTCAGGGTGTCTACGAACCAGCCACAGTAGGTGTCACGGATGGGAACCATGGTGTGCTTTTCGCCGTCAACATAAATCAGGGCAGAGGTGTTGTTCCAGGGAGGAAGAACCCTGACGATTGCGGTGATAGAATCCGGAAGAACATACTCTTCGGGAATTCCCGGCAGGACGGTGATGCCGGTAGCGTCCAGCTTAAGCCAGACTTCGTAAACGGGCTGGTCCTTTTCCTGGTAAATGTAGTCAGGGAACAGCTGCTTCAAGGTCGGAAGGCTGGCTTCGTCCTTGTACAGGTAAGTTTCGCAGTCTTTTTTGCCTTCGGTGCATTTTAAACCGAAACGCAACTTACGTGCTTCCACAGCCGATGTCTTAAGACGTTCCTCTTTGAACTTTACGGTATAGGTGCCGTTGTGTTCTCTTTCCAGAGGCTTGAATTGGATATTTTCTTCGTTATCGGCGTAGTAAAGGCCTTCGCCGTCATAAATGACGTGGGCGATTGCCACCGTTTGCGCATTTGCGCACGACACAAACAGAGCTAGGAGCAACCCTAAGCCCCGGAATAGGTTTTGATACCTCATCCGTTCTCTCCTGTTAACCAGACATTTTCCTAAAACACCGGTGCCAAAAATAGGAATATTTCGTTATTAGTCAAGAAGTTATGTTTTCTGTAAGTAGTAAATAAAACACAAAACGCTCATATTTTCGTAATTGTAAATTTTTGTTTAAAAAAGAATGACTTTTGTTGCTTTATCGAGGTAAAATCCTAATTTTAAACCGTATTTATTTAATGAAGAAGCGGGACCCTAACAGCCCGTATTTTGACAAGGAGTCAAGTAATGAATCGTGTATATCTCGTAGCCGCCAAGGACATGGCCGAAAAGGTTAAAGTTGCAAGTGACGCCGTAGCCGCTGCAGGTCTCAAGACTGCTGTTTATAAACCCTCCGTTAATGGCGAAGCTGCCGTTGCTATGTTGAAATCCGGTGAAAGTGCCGTTCTCATGGAAAAGATCGCTGCCGACTTCATCGCCCAGAATTTTGACGCTGTGGATGTGGTCATTGTTGAAGGCGCCCAGGGCATGAGCGATGCTGCCGCCTACAAGTACAACGACAAGCTGGCTACTGCCCTCGACGCAAAGATTTTCTGCGGTGACGATGACGCAGACCTGTACTGCCCCAACCGCATCATGCATTGCCCCAAGTGCATTGCCCGTAATCTTTCTGAACCCGCTGCCGAACGCAAGACCTCCCAGGCCATGTTTCGTGCAGGTCTTCTCCAGAAGGCTTCCAAGTCCGTAAAGCGCATCGTCCTTCCGGAAGGTTCTGAGCCCCGTACCGTTCAGGCTGCCGCTCTCGCCGTAGAACGCGGTATTGCAGTTCCTGTTCTTATCGGCAAGAAGGCTGAAATCGAAGCTGTTGCCAAGGAAAAGGGCGTAAAGCTCCCCGCCAACATCGAAATTATCGAACCCAGCGCAGAACTTGCAGAAAAGTATGTGCCCACCCTCGTTGAACTCCGCAAGGCCAAGGGCATGACCGAAGAAGCCGCACGCGCAGCACTTGCCGACAACGTAATGCTGGGTACCATGATGCTGAAGATGGGTGAAGTGGACGGCCTGGTTTCTGGTGCCATCCATTCTACCGCAGATACTCTCCGCCCGGCCCTCCAGATCATCAAGACTGCTCCAGGTGTGAAGTCCGTCAGCTCCGTGTTCTTCATGTGCCTGCCGGGCCAGACTTATGTGTACGGCGACTGCGCCATCAACCTGAACCCCACCGCAGAAGAACTTGCCGGTATCGCCCTCCAGTGCGACGACACTGCCAAGGCCTTCGGCCTCCCCAGCCGCGTGGCAATGCTTTCCTACAGCACCATCAATTCCGGCAAGGGTCCTGACGCGGATCTCGTGAAGGAAGCTACCGCTATTGCCAAGGCAGCACGCCCCGACATGGCTCTGGATGGCCCGCTGCAGTATGATGCAGCTACCACTCCCAGCGTTGGCAGCCTGAAGGCTCCCAACAGCGCTGTGGCTGGCAAGGCAACCGTGTTCGTGTTCCCGGATCTTTCCGCAGGTAACATCGGCTACAAGGCTGTACAGCGTTCCGCCCAGGGTACCATCGCCATCGGCCCCATGCTCCAGGGTCTTGCAAAGCCGGTGAACGACCTTTCCCGTGGCGCCTTGGTGGAAGACATTGTCTATACCATCGCCCTCACCGCTGTTCAGGCACAGTAATATATGTGCTGTATGTTGTAATACATTATCTTGCTTAAAAAGGAATACGCTCGGTTAATGCCGGGCGTTTTCCTTTTCCAGAGATTTTAGTATAAGTTTAAATAAAATGGTTTATATGAAAAAAATACTACTGTTTATTTGTGGTTTGACATTTTTCCTCCTCTCGGCTTGTTCAGAGGATGATCCTGAATATGTCTATTTTCCAGTTTTGTTAGAGAACCTGACTGAGGATGATGTCTATTATTGTGTCGCATGGAATGGGGATGAACAATGTTCTGTTCTTGCATCGGGAACGACTATTTCCCTTGAAGATTCTGTTCGTGCTTTTATCAAGCAGAGTAAGAATTGCTGCGCTGATTTCGGGATTACCTCGTTTAAGTCTGCAAACCAATCTTCTATAGAGGTAGAAACAAAAGAAAGTTCATCTGAGTTTAACGACGGCTGGGGGAAGACGATAGTTTTTGTTCATGCTATGTTTAAAAGCGCGGATTAACCTCCGCTGCTATTTTGACAATTTGATCTATTATTTTGAATAAATTAAAAGTTGGTTTGTACAAAATGATTTGTGCAAAAATCTGGTCCGTTAGGAGGATCCTTTGAAACATCTCTTATTTTTGCCTTCTGTTTTGTCGTTTCTCTTCGTTGCCTGTGGAGAAACCGATGATTTTGGTGATTTGACTTATTTCAATTATGTCAATTCAACCCAAAGTACTGTTGTCATTGAAAAATGGAACGATGATGGCTTGCAACGTTCTCATGAAATATTGGCGAAGGATTCCATAAATCTTCCGAGTTCTCTTACGAATGTTGTTGCGATTATGGATGACTTATCTGATTCCAGTCAAGTTGTCTTGCGGTTCATTGGAACTGAGGGTAGGTGTTTTATCTATCCTTTGAAAGAATGGATTGAAAACGACATTCGCTTGGTTGAGTCATATACCAAAGTTGGTGAGACTCTTCGATTCGAAATATCCGATACTTTGCAGACCGTTGTCTGTTCAAAGGAATAAAAAAGAAACGCGATCTCAACGAGGTCGCGTTTCTTGTAGTTCTTATTTTTTTACTTCTTATCAAGTTTTGCGTTGATTTTTTTCTGCAGTTCCTTCAGGTGCCAACGGCCGCGTTTGTCTTCCAGGAAAAAGTTGGTACGTACTCCTCGGGCAAGGCCGCGGTCAATGAGGCTCAGGGCGTCTGCGTAACGCTTTTGGTCAAAACGTAGTTCCGCCAGGAAGAAATAATTATACAAGTCCTTGGGATCCTTCTTCAGGGCCATATTCAAGTACTTGTCCGCCTGCTTCTTGTCAGGCCAGGAAAGAATCAGGGGCACGTAGGGAAGGACAAAGTGTGCTCGTCCCAGGATCTGCCAATTTTCCGAGGCGGTTGCCACGTCACGCACGATCGTTGCCACTCCTTCCTTTACGGATGCAAGGGCCCCTCGCTCATTGCCCCACATGGAAATGGCGGTGGCGTAAATATGGGCGATGTCATAATTCTTGGGGAACTTCTTGTAGGCGCTTTCGCTGGCGATCTTCAGGGTGTCCAGTTTCTTCATCTTCATTTTCTTGTCGAACGAGATGAATCGAATGCTGAAATAAAGGCTCTTGAGGTAGCCTTCCGTTGCCGCTTCCAGTACGGAGGTGTCAGCCATGGCGGCCTTGTACTTATCGATCATGAGGAAAGTGTTCTTCTTGTCCGCCTTGTCCCCGTTGGCTCGTTCCGCACGGGCCGCATAGCAGGAATCCGCAACACGAAGATCCTCGTTTGCGAAGGTCATTCCCGCGAAGAGAAGAACAAGTATGAAAGCGATAATTCTCATGAATCGAAATTTAATTTAGACTTTCCAGGTCTGCAGAAGTTTGTTCAGTTGTGCAATGCGAGATTTTTCTTCTTCGGTTCCGTGGTAAGTTTTGAATAAAAGATAACGATATTCCATGAGTGCAGTGCGAATCAAAACTTTTTCTTCTTTTTTCAGCATACAAAACTTCAGTACAAAAATGGAGGAACGGGGCTTTTAGTCCCGCCCTCCTAAAATGATCGAATCAATGGATTACTTGTGACCCTTGCCCTTGCCGGAGAAGTAGTCCTGCTGGCGGGTCATTCCCAGCACAGCGTGCCACAGGTTTCCGTTGGGGTTGATCTTCTTGCGTTCGTTCACGGCGTACTCGATAGGTACATGGGAGAACACGTTGTTCATGCTGCCCACCACCATGTCGGTCTTGCCTGCCATACCTGCATGTACGGCAGCTTCAGCCAGCTGGAAGCAGAAAATGGCGTCAGTACCCTTTGCCGGAGTGCTACGAACCATGTAGCTGGGGTCAAAGTACTTGATGTTGATTTCCTTGCCTACCTTGTTGAAGTGCTCCTTGATCTTTCTGGTCAGGAATTCACCAATGTCGTTCTTCAGGACGTTTCCGCTGGCGTCCTTGCGTTCGGGCTGATCCAGGAACAATTCCTGGCCGGCGCCTTCGGCAACAGCGATTACGGCGTGGGTCTTGCCATTGTCGTAACGGCTTTCCAGAGCCTTGCAGAGCCCCTCAAGAGTGAAGGGAACTTCGGGCACGAGGCAGATGTTCACCACGGTAGTTGCAAGGGCTGCGTAGGCTGCAATAAAGCCGGAGTCGCGACCCATGAGCTTTACCAGGCCAAGGCCATTGTAAGCACCGTTTGCTTCGTTATGGGCGCAGGTAATGACATCGGTTGCACTGAGAACGGCGGTTTCGAAACCGAAGGTCCTGTCAACCAGGTTCAAGTCGTTATCAATGGTCTTGGGGATACCGATGATGGAAATGGGCTGCTTGCGCTTCTTCACTTCTTCTGCGATTGCGTGTGCGCCACGAAGAGTACCGTCGCCACCGATGCAGAACAGAACGTTGATGTTCAGGCGCATCAGGGTGTCTACCATGATTGCCGGATCCTGTTCTCCGCGGGAGCTTCCGAGGATGGTACCGCCGTCTTCCTGGATGGCGTCCACTACGTCCGGGTTCAGGACCTTGGGAGAGTAGCCGTACTTGGGATTCAGACCGCGGTAGCCGTAGGGTATACCGAAGATGTTGCGAACACCGTAGTCAAACCAGAGAGTCTGCACAAGACCCTTGATCACGCTATTCAAGCCGGGGCAGAGACCGCCACAGGTCACGATACCTGCACGGGTCCATGCCGGGTCGTGGAAAATGGTTTCGCGAGGACCTGCCGCTTCCAGGCTAGGAACGGGAATGTTGTTTTCGTAGAAATGCTTCAGGCGCTTCACGTCGGTAGTGAGGCTTACCTGCTCGCTGTCGGAAACGTACTGAAGTCCCTTCAGGGGGGATTTCAAGGTACCCTTACCTACAGTTTCAATAGAAAGATCATATTCAGTCGGATTCTGCAGAATATCTTCTTGTGTCATACTAGCATCCCTCTTGTGGTCGCTGGGTTTAACTCTCCCTCGGTCTTTAAAAATACATATTTGCATTTCCTGCGGATGTTGCAAAAATGATTTTTAATAGTGCAGAATTAAATGTCCAGCGGCGGGAAGTGGATTTTAGTCCTTAAACCAGGATTTGCATTTTCCACTTCGATTTTCATATTACATAATGTGCAAAGCTTTTTCACCATGGAAAGGCCGATGCCCGTACCACTTGTCTGTCGGGTCATTTCGTTTTCCACGCGGTAGAACTCCTGGAACACCTTTTTCATTTCGGACTGGGGAATGCCGGGACCATAGTCGCGGACCGCCATGTACATGTCCGTTCCCTTGATGGCAAGTTCGATGCTGATCATCTTGTAATCGGATTTCTTACTGAACTTCAGGGAGTTATCCACCAGGTTCATGAGGATCTGCATAATCGCATCACGGTCAATAAGCAAGTGGATGTTGTCCGCTTCCATATCCGTAGAGACCGTAAGCTCGAAACCCTGCTTTTCCACATTCTTGCTGTAGGTGGCGAGGAAGTCGTCAATTACTGCCTTGGGGCGTTCCATGCGCAACTGGACATTCCAGCGGTTTCCATCCAGTTTGGACAAATTAAGCACGTTCTGGATCAGGCGGGAAAGTCGGTCCGCCTCACTTGCAATCTGGTTGTAGTAGCGTTGCTTCTTTTCCTCGTTTGCAACCCAGGAATTTTGCAACAGTTCCGCATACATCTTGATGGCTGCGAGAGGCGTCTTCAGCTCATGGGTGATGGCGGAGACGAAGTCCTGACGCTTGGTTGCAAGGTCCACCTTACTGCGGGTAAATCTGTAGATAGTGATAAAGCATGCGGCGATCACGAACAGCAGGATCAAGCCTGTAAGCAAAATGGTGTAGCTGGCAAGGCGCGTCCCGTTATTGGAATAGACGCGGAAGGAAAGACGTTCAAAGGGGGAAGGTAAAGTCTTGTCGAAAATGAGCTCGTTATTGTATTTTTTGCGGCCCCTGGTACTGATCACTTTATTGTCGAGGGCGATTTCCACGGCGTAACTTGGGTTTGCGATTTCCTGAGGAAGACTATGAAGCAGGTAGTTTAAGTAAGTGTTTTGATTGACCACAAACCCCTGCACCATGGAAAGCGCGCCGAAACCAATATCGCGATAGAATACGATGTAGCCCTTGGAATATTTCGCCTGGAACAGGGAAGTCACCACGCTCAGGTCGTTGCTGATGGTGACCTGCATGCGTTCCATGTTTGCACTATCGCCGGTGCTGTCCATCTTTGCGGTTTCCACAAAGTAGGTCAGGGCTTCGTCTTCGGAAGTGATTTCTGTACGGCGGATGTTGATATTGGAATTCTTGGCCCACAGCTGGTCGATAATGGGGCCGTCTTCTGCAACGGTAGCGGAGTCCACCACCTGGAAGGATTCCTGGCTAACGATCTCGTTGCGGATTTCCAGGGTGTCTACCAGATTCTTGATCAGGTCCCTGATGGAACGGCGCTGCTTTTCGTCTTCGAACGCATAGTAGTCCCACACCATCTTACCGACGATGGCGTTGGTATCCGGATAGAACGGCGTTAGGAGGGTATTGCTCTGATCGATCTGGAAATGTCCCACCAGGCCTTTACGGCAACGGTTGTTTTCCGTATCGAAGGAGCAGTAGGGGCCTGCTGAATCGGGGAAGAAGAACGATTCAGAAATCTGGGGGCTGTACCCACCGATCACGGGCGTGGAATTCAGAATGCCGTAAACCTTATAGGAACGGTTATTCTCGCCGTTGAAATCCTGGGTCAGATCATCGGAAAGCGTCTGGAACGCGTTGTTGGCCGCTTCTTCCTGGTTCTTGGCCTCCAGGGCAGTAGACTGCCGGTAAGTATGTATAAAAAGGAGGCTGAGGGGAACTGCAATCACCAAGAAAATGGAAACAAACACCAGGCGGTCCTTGAAAATCGCCTGGTGTTTCTTTAAGTAAGAGAGAAGCTCTTTTACGTTTAGCGTTCGCATTCAGGTGCAGAGCGCATCTGGTAGCCTTCACCGCGGAAGGTGACCAGAAGTTTCGGGTGAGAAGGATCGTCTTCGATTTTCTTGCGGAGCTTGGTAATGTGAATATCCACGGTGCGGGTATCTACGGATTCTGCGTTTTCGTAGCCCCAAACCTTGCGGAGGAGTTCGGAGCGAGGAACTGCATGATCACGGTTGTTCCACAGGTATTCGAGGATTTCGATTTCCTTGCGGGTGAATGCCAGTTCTTCGTCACCGCGGGTACCAGTGTATTCACGGAAGTTCACCTTCAAGTTGCCTGCGACCAGCTTGCCTTCGTTTTCCATGGACTGACGGCTACGGCGGAGCACTGCTTCGATACGAGCCAGGAGCATAGGAACGGAGAACGGCTTGGGGATATAGTCATCGGCGCCGAACTTCAGGCCGTTGATGATATCTTCGTCAGCGTTCTTAGCAGAGAGGATGATGATGGGGAGGCTTCTGTCCTGTTCGCGGATCTTGTCGCAAACGGTAAAGCCGTCCATGCCCGGGAGCATCAGGTCCAGAAGGACCAGGCCGTACTGGCCGGACAGAGCTTCGGCAAGACCGTCTTCGCCGTTGATTACGTGCTTGACGCGGTAGCCGTTCAGTTCGCAAAGGTCTACGAGGCCTTCTGCGATAGCAATTTCATCTTCAATGATAAGGATGTTTGTGCTGCTGGTATTTTGAGTCATTTTACACCTAGTTATTCTTTAAAGAGCTATTAGAGAGCGAAGCCCACACCGATTTCTGCAGTCATGTTGCCTGCATCGATTTCAGCCGGGTAGTCGCCACCGAAGTAGTACTTGAAGTTGGCGTAAGCCGCAATCGGGATGATGGGGAGCTTGGCACGGAGACCTAACATGACGTGGCCACCGATGCTGGTGGTCAGGCCTTCTTCCATGGCGGCTTCCTTGATATTATCCACTGCCTGGTCCTGAATGCGCTGTGCGAGGCGGTCTGCCATCTGGGCCGGATCCATCTGGGCCATGATGTCGGCTGCCTGTTCCGGATTTGCCAGAGCGTCAGCCGCTGCCTGAGACATTTCGTCCTTCATGCTCTGGAGGACTGCGCTGTAGATACCATTGACAACACCATGGGTGAAGCTCTGGTTCAGGATGAAGCTGTTCATGTTAAAGGTAACGCCACCGCCGATGTAGGGGCGGATGATGGGAATAAAGGTAATGGGGTAGGTGATGGTCAAGTCACCGTTCATGTGGAAGAACTTGGGGTTAGCTTCTGCCCAGGAAGGAACGCTACCCATTTCCACCTTCAGGGGGATTTCCTTGTAAAGATCAATCTGGGAAGGATCCACTTCACCACCTTCGGTGAGAATCTTGGACAGAGCTTCCTTATCCTGGAGAACATAGAGACTTGCGTCATAGGAGCCGAACTGGATGTTGACGGTTGCTTCGACATCGATGATGGGCAGAAGGTCGATCCATGCCTTGAAACCGATACCCTGCATCATTTCGTTAAAACCATCGTGCTTCACGAGGATGGTACCGTCGTCGGTGACCTTGGCCGGAGCCTTCATTCCATCCATCTTGGTTCCGAAGCCGGGGGCGTAGTGAACACCGACGCCCAAAATTGCGAAAGACTGGCTAGCGAGCAGAGCTGCTGCTGCTGCGAATACTTTAAAATTCATGGGGTACTCCTTAAAAAACGTTTTGACTTGAAATTACATAAAAATTTGGGAAAACGGACTGTCAAATTTGTCTGGAATCCCAAAAATTACCGAATTGAGGGCACAAACAGGAATCTTTTCTGCCCTTTTTCCACATTAATCTTGTTGAAATTGAAGTCATCCACAGGCTGATTATCCTTGTTGATGGCTTTTACGTTCAAGGTATGGGTTCCTGCTTCCACCGGGATACGGGCTACATGAATGTAGTTGGGCATGAAAAGTCCTACTCGAAGGTCGGCCTGTTCCAGCTGGCTCTGGGCGACGTCCACGCCGATGTTCTTTACCAGGTCAAAGATACCGTTTCCTGTCTGGGTTGCCTTTTTGGTAGCCTGGGCGGCAATGGTCCTTACGGTCACGCGGACTGCGGTACGGGCGATTGTTGTGGGGGTTTCTTCCTCGATGTTCTTGGTCAGTTCGCTATCCACGTTCATGACTCTTTCGGGCATTACCTTCAGGCTGTTGTCCAGCTTTGCAAAGAAGTGGTGGGTCTTCTGCTTCAGGCTCTTCTTTTCGGGCAGTGCAAATCCGATATGGAAGGTTTCGCTGCCGGCGTTAGGTACGATAGGAGCTACGAGGGTGATGGAGCTCATCTTTCCGGTCTGGGCATCCTTGTAGTTCAGGTGCATGGAACCGCCGCTGACGAAGGTGCCGGACATATAGAGTTCCCCAAGGATGGGGCTATGGCCGGCGTAACCTACCAGCACGATTTCCTGGCCCATCTTTCTTGCGTCATCAGCCTTGGGGGTAGATTCCACCGGCTTGTACCCCAGGGAATTCAGGTCGGATACGCGGTCCATCTTGGTCAGACTTTCGCAGATATATTCCCACACTTCCTTGGGCATATCGATGTTGCCTTCCTTGAAAGCCTTGGCTGCCTTAATGTAGGCGATGGCGGCATCGTCTTCTTCGCCAGCCATTTCATACACAATACCGCAGAGGTAGCGGAGGAAACCATTGTCGTTCACCTTGTCCTTGTCTTTCTGGTAAAGAGCGTCCAAGGCGATCTGTGCGCGCTTCACTTCCACCAATGCGTCATCCACATTTTTCATGGCCAGATAGTTCATGATCTGCAGCTGGTGCATGACGATAATTTCAAAGGGACGTGCGCGGTAGGGACGGATGTTGTCGTTGGTTACCACGGCGGCGGCTTCGTTAGTCACGGAGCGGGTGTACAGATCGTCGTAAATTTCCTCGGCCTGTTCCAGGTGCATGATACTCTTTTCGTATTCACCGTTGTAGTGGTAGAGTGTACCTAGGTCGAGGTGATAGAGGTAGGCACTCTTTTCCCCGTAGAGATCGTCCTTCTTCTTGTCGATTTCCTTGATGGTGCCGGTATAGCCCTTCTTTTCCAGGACCGGAGCCAGGGTTTCGTAACGGGTCATGGCCTTATTGGCACAGGAGCAAAGCATGAGCAAGCTTGTCAAAAGCAATACGAGACGTTTCATTAAGATTCTCCCTTTTATATACGGAGTAGAATATAAAATATTGCAGAGAGCATAAAAAAATCCCCGGTAGGATTACCGGGGAAAACTTTTGACAATTTGCCAGAGGAGAGAATTACTTCTTCTTCTTCTTGGTAGTGTCGATAGTGACGTTCACGGTTTCTTCACCCTTCACGGTCACCAGTTCTTCTGCAGCCTTGCGGTTGTTGCATTCTGCACGGACCAGGTGGTCACCAGCTTCCAGGTTGTGGACGGTCAGCGGAGCGCCATCAGTCTTGTCGGCCAGGTCGCCATCGATGTAAACGTTGCACTTGCCCGGAACGGTAGTGATCTTGATGTGACCCTTAGGAATCTTGGTACCGAAGTTAAAGTCGTTACGCTTGTCCTTGCCCGGCCAAATGTTCACGCGCTGGTTCACCAGTTCGTAACCCTGGTCGATCACCACGAGGGTCTGACGGCCAGAAGTAACGTTCATATTGACAATGGGGCTCTTACCCAGAGGTTCGCCTCCCAGATACACGTCGCTGTTAGGCGGTTCAGTGATGATGTTAACCACTGCTGCCTTGCCGCGAGGAGGAGGATCATCGTCAGCGACTGCTGCGGTGAAGAGGAATGCCACCATGAGGGCGAAAATGTAAAGCTTCTTCATAAAAAGAACTCCTATCAATTAACTTGCTCGTTAAAAATATAAAGATTTTAAAAATACGAGCCCTGTTTTATGAAAAATGTTTGTTAATAATGGGCGTTTCAAATGTTATTTTTGGAAATATGAAAGCTCTTTATCAAAAAATTCGCACTTTGAACGGCAAAAACTATGGTCTTTACAAGTCCCTGGCGGAAAAAACCTGGGATTTTGGAGACTTTTCCCTGGAGTTTCTCCATGTTCAGGGAGACCCCTTTGCCCCTGCTTCCCGAATTATGATAAAGGCAAGCCTCCAGATGTTGGGCTATTCTTCCGAATGGGGGAGTACTTTTGAACGCCGGTTGGCTTTGTCCGATTTTTTATTGCGCCGCATGAGTGGTCTGGTCAAGGAAAAGTATCCCGATAGGGATGCCGCCGTCGCTTTCGACGTGGCAGGACCTGAAATGCTGGTGCGAAATTCCCTCTGGATCGACAATGGTGAGCTGCGAGCTTGCCTCCAGGTGAAACTTCCGGGCGAGGGACGTAAGATTCAGTCCGAGTCCGCCGCGGAAATCCTGACCATGGTTCTTCCGGACCTTGTGTCTGCAAGTCTATACAATAGCGGCTCCAGGAATCCCGAGGGCGTGGCGCCTGAACTTCTGGCCCATTATCAGGTTCTCGCGGACCGCAGGATGATTCTTGAGGAACTGGAAAAACGTTCCCTCTGCGCCTTTGTTCCTGATGGAGCTGTCCTTCCTAGAGCTTCCGGGATTTCCCAGGACCCCATGGAAGGGGCAATCCCCTTTGTCTCTCCCGCGGAACTGGCGGTTACCCTGAATGTCAATGGCCGAGACATCCGTGGCATGGGTATCCCTAAGGGCATTACCGTTATTACCGGCGGTGCTTTCCATGGCAAGTCCACCTTACTTCAGGCTCTGACAAGTGCGGTCTATCCCCACATCCCGGGAGATGGACGTGAAGGGATTGTCATTGACGAAAGTGCCCTTCGGGTTGGCGTGGAAGATGGCCGTAGCGTCCGCGGGACGGACCTGTCCCAGTTTGTAAGGGACTTGCCCGGTGGCGTCTCCACCAGGGATTTCACAACCGCAAGCGCTTCCGGTTCTACCAGCGAGGCTGCCAACTTGCTGGAAGCAATGGAAGCGGGATCCAGGACATTCCTTATCGATGAAGATTCCTCTGCGGTGAACTTCCTTATTCGGGATGTTCGTGTCCGTAAGCTTCTGGGGGATGATCGGGAACCACTCATCCCTCTGACGGACCGCATCCGTGAAATTTGCTATCCCGAAAGTCATTCTGAGCTAGTTTCTGGATCGGCCAATGCATTGCGCAGTTTTATCCTTGTGGCTGGCGCCTGCGGCGACTATCTGGAACTTGCGGATCACATCATTGTGATGGCCAATTATAAGGCCGAATACGCTCGTTTGGATTCCGAACGGTCAGTACCCGCTTTGCCTCCTTTCAAGGCACCCATCTCCCGCGCTTTTGCGGAGTATATTAGGCCCCTTCAGAATAGCGTACGCCCCACTTCTGCAGTGGAACGTCAGGTTAAGGTAAAGCTGTCCGGTGATTATCTAATCCAGATCGGTTTCCTGGTTTCGGATACCAGCTGCCTGGTGACTATCGCCGATCGACAGCAGCGACTCGGTGCTGGCTTCATTCTCCTGAATCTTTGTCAGAACGCCATTAGCAACGGCGACTCTGCTCAGGATACGTCCATTGTGGATACCATTCGAATCATTAGTGAAAAAATCATGAATGTAGGTTTCCGCAACTTGCCTCAGGGGCTTAGCCGTGAAATGAGCTTGCCCCGACCGGTGGATATCGCCTGCGTGTTGTTCCGCCTGCGCGACCAGGGGCGCAAGTAGCTATCGCCAGAAGGTGAAGGCCTTGCCTTCGATCTTCTTGCTTTCGTAAGTACGAGTGTCCGCTCTCTGGTAGAGTGTTTCAAAGTCCAGGTCCTGTTCGCCTCGGTAGAATGCCGCACCTAGACTTAGGGAAATACTGTAGTCCGGTATTTTCTTGAAAGTTACTTTGTTCAAAAGTTCGAAGAAACGGAAAATTACCTGGGTTCCAAGTTCTTCTGTAGTTACGCCGGAGACGAATACCACAAATTCATCGCCTCCCAGACGAAGCAGGACGTCGTTATCGCGGAATGCCTTTCGCATGGTGTCCGCAACTGCAAGAATCACTTCGTCCCCAGCCTGATGGCCGTAGGTGTCGTTTACATGCTTGAACTTATCTACGTCAAACAGGCAAAGCATGCCGTTTTTCCTAGACCTAATGTCTGACTTGATTCTGTCGACCCCCGCCTGACGGTTCAGGAGGCCTGTCATGGCGTCCGTTTCCGCCTTGGAAATCAAGGTGTTTTCTCGATTTTTCTGTTCGTTGATGTTTTCGACTGCGAACAGCACATAGCGGGGTTCGGAATCTTCGGTCACATCGCCGACGGCAATGAATCGTGCTCGGCACCAGCCCACATGCTTTCCCAGGAATTCATGGGTAATGGTGGACTTGCCGCGTATTCTGCGAATGAGGGTTGCACTGTCCACGAAGGCAAGCATTTCGTCCAGGTAATTAGGATGGGTTGTAGCTTCCATCGCAAGTTTGATTTGCTGGCTGAATCCTTCGTGCAGGTTGTTCATGCTGTTGTCGATAATGCTGTTGGACTTGATCTTCACGAAGGTTTCGTTGGACAAGTCGATGTAGTGCATGGAGACGTAGATGTTTCCGATGGACTTCAAGTATTTTGCCAACTGCTCATTGCCATTCAATTCGACGAAACGTTTCTCGAAGATGAGGCCTTTCAACTTGGAGCGGGAAGAGTAATGTCCAGTCATAAGGCCGATGCTACTATATACGATGCAGTCTACGATTTCAAGTGCGAGGATTTCTGGAGGCTTGACCTGGATGCAACCAATCAGGAAGATTACGTCGGCGATAAGAATGGGTATCTGCATACGCACCGGCTTGTTGGTAAATAGCTGGGGCGTAATCATGTACATGGCCACAAGGGAAATAGTAAGCTGTTGCGGGGAACTGACCAGGGAGATGAACAGGCCGAATGCAAGCAGGATGCTCACGAAGACAATCTGTAGCCAGTCGATGATCTTGGAGTTTCGGTCTCCTACCCACATGGTAAGGCAGAGAACGGCTCCGCTTAGGATTGCTCCCATCACGTAAGCGTAAACCTTCGTGTTCATTACGTCCATTTCCGTTGCGCAAGCGACCACGATGGCCGATACAAAGAACAACGTTGCCATGATGGAATAGGCTCGTAGAGAACGGAAGTTCCTTTGGGCCATCTTGCCACGAACAGATGCAATTTGGGAATCTGTTAGGTTGGCGTTGGCCAGGAACATGTATAGACGTTTCAGCATGTTTTGAAAAATATGAAAAAGTTTTACGGTGTGATTGACATTTGTACGGATAAACGACGATAAAGATTGTGTAGTAAAGATCAAACAGGAGAAAATAAATGAAGTACATGACCAATCACGCCACAGAACGCCTTGCACAACGATGCATCGATGAACGCCTCGTATTACTTTGTCAGAAATACGGAAAGCGTGTTCGTACTAATCACGGCCGCTATTTGCTTCGTCGCGAGGATGTTCCTCACTACGAACTGATTGGTGCCACAGCCGCTTTCAAGTCCCATGTGGAAAAACAGCTGCCGATTTGCTGTGTTTTTAGCGAAACGGATGTCTGTATCACGGCTTTTCGCGTCACGGATCGCATCAATAAGTCCTGTTAGGGGCTTTTTTGCCTCCGCAGGAATTTTTTTCCAGAATTTTTTGGGGCAATCTGAAATAAAATTTCCAAATGTCTTGAAGAAAGTTGTGGATTGAATGTTGATAAGATGTGCTTTATGGTGAGTAAATTTAGTTCTTTGCGGAAAAAGTGAAAAAAAGTGAAATTTTTTTTGAGAAAATGCCTTGACATTGTCCCGGAAAATTCTATAATTGGCCTCACCTCCGAACGAGAGAGCCGAAACGAAAGAAACGAAAGCGAGACGGTCGGACGGTTGTCCAGCGAGACAGCCGAGCAGTTTGAAGGAATCGGAGATGTGCTTAGTGACGGACCTTAGAAGAAATTCAAGGAAGTCAATTTTATGAACGTGATTACGGGACCAAGACT